>JBDNHU010000255.1:0-4964 GCA_041688615.1 Mariniblastus sp.
CCTCCATCATCCATCATTAGTCATTAGTCATTAGTCATTAGTCATTAGTCCTTAGTCATTAGTCATTAGTCATTAGTCATTAGTCATTAGTCATTAGTCATTAGTCATTAGTCATTAGTCATTAGTCATTAGTCATTAGTCATTAGTCATTAGTCATTAGTCAAAATTAAGCGTACGCTGTTTCAAACAAGCGATCTGCTTAGCCCAGTAAATTTAGCACCAGGAAATTTAGCCATGCCCGCGCCAACGCGAATAATCGAAAAACTGGAACCTTATGGTCAGTCGCACTTGCTTAGCTTCTGGGATGAACTTAGCCCACAACAACAGCAACATTTGGAAGCGGAAATTAGCTCCGTTGACTTTGCCCAACTGCAAACGCTGCACCGCAAGGCGGCCGCAAGTGACACCCCATGGGCCGAAATGGCCGACCGAGCGGTGTCGCCGCCGGCTGTGACGTTGGAGGACTGGAAGGATCCGGCTCGCAGCCAGACTGCCAAGGACGCCGGCGAGAAAGCCCTGAAATCAGGTGAAGTTGGGTTCATCCTGGTTGCCGGAGGCCAGGGCACTCGTTTAGGTTTCGACAAGCCCAAGGGCATGTACCCGATTGGCCCAATCTCACAGCGAACTCTTTTCCAAATGATGACCGATCTGGTGAAGGCTAGAACCCAGCACTACGGCAAACCCATTCCTCTGTATCTGATGACCAGTCCCGCTACCCACGACGATACCAAACGCCACGCCCATGAAGAAAGTAACTTTGGGTTGCAGGATGGTGACTTCCAGATCTTTTGCCAAGGCACCATGCCGGCGGTCGATCATTTGACCGGCAACTGCCTGCTAAAAAGTAAGCACGAACTATTCCTTAGCCCCGATGGGCACGGCGGACTGTTAAAGGCGTTGACGGCATCCAATTGCCTGGCCGATGCGGCCCAACGCGGTCTGAAGTATCTTTTCTACTGCCAAATCGATAATCCCTTGGCCCAAATCTGCGACCCGCTTTTGATTGGCCTGCATATCTTGGAAAAATCCCAAGTCACCAGCCAAGTGGTTCGCAAGCATCAGCCGCTGCAACGGGTCGGCAATGTGGTGATGATCGACAACCGAGTGCAAATTATCGAATACAGCGATCTACCTGAATTCAATGCCCGGCAGACCACCCCCGACGGGTCCTTAAAATTCTGGGCCGGCAGCATCGCGGTTCACGTCTTTGATGTTAGCTTCTTAGAACACGTGGCAACGCAAATTCAGTCCGCTGAGCCTTTGCTTCCCTTCCACATTGCCCACAAGATGGTTCCGTACATCGATCAAACCGGGCAAGCGGTGGACCCCCAGCAAAATAACGCTTTTAAGTTCGAACGATTCGTGTTCGATCTACTGCCACTTGCCCAGCGTTCGATCGTGGTCGAAGTGGACCCAGCCGAAGGCTTCGCCGCTGTGAAAAACGCAGCCCCAGCCACTACCGAGACCGCAGAAACCACTCAGGCCGCGATCGTCGCCCAACACAAACGCTGGCTAATGGCCGCAGGCGTCAAAGTGGCTGAAAATGTGAAAGTCGAAATTCACCCCAGCCTGGCTCACGATGCTGACGCAGTCCAAGCCAAACTAACGCAGCACGCCCCAATCAGCGCGGACACTTATCTCACCTAACACCACTGTCCAAATCAACACCACTACCCGAATCAACACCACTACCCGAATCAACACCACTGTCCGAATCAACACCACTGTCCGAATCAACAAACGCCGCAGCTAAAAACACGGCACTAAAAAAACAAATCACACAGTCATGGACCTGACGCGATCGGACTCCGATCCATCGCCGGCGTTCCTGTTATTTCCGAAAGATATAAAATGTTACACGCAGTCATCATGGCCGGAGGATCGGGCACTCGATTTTGGCCCGCCAGTCGTAACGCTTGCCCTAAACAATTCCTAAAAATGGGTGGCGACCAAACTCTGATTCAAGCCACTGCATCACGCGTGGCATCACTGATCCCGGCGGCGAACACATTGGTGGTGACCAACCAACGCTTGTTGCCCTTGGTTGCCCAGCAACTGCCGCAACTGCCGTCCGAAAACTTGATTGGCGAACCGTGCAAACGCGACACCGCACCCTGCGTCGCACTGGCGGCCGCGATCGCATTGCACCACGATCCTCAAGCGATCCAAGTGGTCATGCCCTCGGACCACGTCATCCAAACCGATGCCGACTTCCAAAAAGGAATTCAATTCGCCGCCGATCTAGTCACCCAAGATCCCACTCGGTTTGTAACCTTCGGCATCCGTCCCAGCTATCCGTCCAGCGCCTTTGGTTACGTTGAAAAATTGCCGGAACAACCGGTAACCGCGGGGAACATTACGGGCGTCCAGGCCTATGCGGTCAAGCAATTCAAAGAGAAACCCAGTCCCGAATTGGCGAAAACCTACGTTGAATCGGGCAATTTCTATTGGAATGCCGGCATCTTTATTTGGAAAGCCAGCACCGTCCTGGACGCGATCCGAACCTTCGCTCCGGAAATGATGCCGCCTATCGACGAGATCACCAAATCGATCGGCACACCCAATTTTGATGCGGCACTGCAAGAGTTCTTTCCGCAAATCATCGGCAAGAGCATCGACTACGCCGTCATGGAACACTATAAAAATGTGGCCGTGGTCGAGGCGCCCTTTGCCTGGGACGACGTGGGGAATTGGACCAGTTTGGCGAGGTTGATTCCGCCCGATGCCGATGGAAACAGCGTCTCGGGGAATCACTTGTCTATCGACACTCAAGATTCGATTGTGCAATCCCAGGACGGACACATCGTGGTAACCGTCGGCGTCAATCAGATTATCGTCGTGCAGACACCCGACGCAACGTTGATCGCTGATCGAAACCAAGAAGAGAAGATCCGCCAAGTCGTCAAAGACTTGCAGGCCAAAGGCTTTGACCAATACCTGTAAAGGCCACAACCCCGTCGACCTGCCTTGGAACCTCAGGTGATGACGCCACGACGCCAAACCGGTTCCACAAGCAGGCCGGTTGTGGACCAGGCATGGTACCTTTAGCACGGCGGGTTTACTGGGTGGATACGTTTGAACACCCAATTCGCCTCTGACCTAGAACACCGGCCCCTGAAAAAAAAGGGCGGACTTGACCAATTTTTCTCCGCCACAGGCAAGAACGCTACCTACTCTAGCACGGTAATTAAACCATAACTTACGTTGCTAACCCGCAAACGCTGACCGTTGCCGACCCTTGGGCAGAACGTCCGTGGCAAACCTGACGCTTGTTTTTTTTCAGTAAATATGCGGCGAATTCCTGTTTGCCGCCACCGCTGTACCACATCTAACGAGCAACCTGAGTTGAAAAATCCCATGAAAAAAATTGTCATCGTGGTTGGTACTCGCCCCGAGGTCATCAAGATGGCCCCCATCTACCGTGAACTGGCCCGGTCGTCATCGCTAACACCCATCCTGTTGTCCACCGGTCAACATCGTGAAATGCTGGCCCAAGCGTTTGCGGCGTTCGACCTGAAACCGGATTACGATCTAGAATTGATGCAACCCGGACAATCGTTGCCAGAACTAACCGCCCGAGTCATCACGGCCGTGTCCGCTTTCCTAGCCGAACATCGCCCCGCTGCGTTGCTGGTCCAAGGCGATACGTCCACAGTTTTTTCGGCAGCCATCGCCGCCGCCTATGCGCAAGTTCCGATCGGGCATATCGAAGCCGGGTTGCGGACGTACAACATGCAACACCCGTTCCCCGAAGAAATGAACCGACGACTGGTTTCGCCCTTATGTCGCTGGTCGTTCGTCCCCACGCAACTTAGCCGCGACAACCTACTAAGTGAACGGATCGACCCTGACACCATTCACGTGACGGGGAATTCGGTGATCGATGCCTTGCTATGGATGCGTTCCCAAATCGAATCCCAACCGGTGAACCACTCGGCGATTGCCAACCAACTGGAAATTCCAACCGCGTTTGCCGAACGGTTTCTATTCAATCCGTCGGCCCGATGGCTATTGGTGACCGGGCATCGCCGAGAATCTTTCGGGAACGGGTTCCGATCCATCTGCCAAGCCATCAATCAATTGACCGCCAAGTACCCTGACCTGGGAATCATTTACCCCGTCCATTTGAACCCCAACGTTCGCCAACCCGTCAACCAATTTCTGGCCAACAACGATCAGATCGCATTGATCCCGCCCGCAGGTTATCAACACTTTATTTGGTTGACCAGTCGCTGCCATTTTCTGCTAAGCGATTCCGGCGGCGTTCAAGAAGAGGCACCCAGCCTTGGGAAACCTGTCCTTGTGATGCGAAACACGACCGAACGCCCCGAAGGCGTGACCGCGGGAACGTGTCGCTTGGTCGGAACCGATCCCCAGGTGATCTTGCGGGAAGCCAGTCTACTGCTAGACGACCCAACCGAGTATCAAAAACGCAGCAGCCTAGCCAACCCCTACGGCGACGGAAAAACAGCCGCCAGAGTCCGAGCGATCTTAGAAAGAGATCTGCAATCCTAACCGCCAGCAACCCCCTACCAGTCCGTCACTAAGCTGGCCCGTCACTAGGCAAGAATCGCGTTTGGTTCCCGCGAAAGTGAATGCAAGTTGAGTGGTTGAAGCAAAAGCAAGCTCTCGGCAAGCCCCGTGAACTCATCCCACAGGATGGCTTCGCACCTTTCGCGGGACCCAAGGGCGATTCGGGTGTCTATCCTCGATGGACCCCAAACAATCAGCCAACAGCAAGCGGTACCGCACTCGGCCAATGGCGATAGATCCCTATCGAGATGAAAAACCAAAGCAAAAAATCCCGCGAGTTTGCCCTAACCAGAAAGCGCCCGCCCGGTTTTTACCCCGAACGGGGTTTAAGCTAGTAGCCCAAGGTTTTCACCCCGAACGGGGTTTAAGCTAGTAGCCCAAGGTTTTCACCCCGAACGGGGTTTAAGCTAGTAGCCCAAGGTTTTCACCCC
>JBDNHU010000256.1:0-14326 GCA_041688615.1 Mariniblastus sp.
CTGCACCAAGGACACTGCACCAAGGACACTGCACCAAGGACACTGCACCAAGGACTTGTGCTTGCGGATGTCTGGCGTTGGCGTCATTGGTGAATTCCGGTACGCCGACCGAGTCTTGATTTCAGATGAAGTACATTTGATTATTATCGTCGCCCAGCAGAATGACCAAGTCCTGTAACGAGGTGCTATTGAGTGTTTTTCGGTAAGCTTGATCGGCGTCAGTCCAGATTTTGGAAAGTAACCGATGCTCGGCACTGTCATGCGACTTACTTAGGGATGATTCGCTGCCACCCTCAACCGCTTCAATGATCTGCAACAATGAAATTTGACATGGAGAACGCCCTAGCTGATAGCCACCTGATGCGCCCCGAGTGCTGGTGACAATGCCAGCCCCTTTAAGTTGAAGCAGAATCTGCACCAAAAACCGCGACGGAATGTTGTGCCGCTCGGATATCAACCGGATCTGGACGGGCACGCCATCGGGATGCCGTCGAGCCAATTCGATTGAGGCTAACGATGCGTACTGAGATCTGGCAGATAGGTTCACAATTTTGGTTCTGCTATTCGTTTGGCGAAAGATTTTTGATCGAGTCGTAAGATTGACGTGTTTTTGGGTTCGCAAAGTGGCTTACTGTTTTGCGACGTTGCCTTGAATTGTGCGTCACGGGTATCAAGCATTGACCTGTGGAAGTTCTATCCAACAGCAGATGCGAACAAGACGCAAGTGTACGCAGCGACTGCACTTACGTACAATCTAATAAATTCGTCTAATTATTTCAGCTGGATTCAAACGATTGCTAACTATTTTCGTTGATGCGGCTATGCCGTCGCCAATCAACCTCCAACTGTTCCACGACATCGCTTGCCAACCTAAATGACTTATTTTACCCCGCCGGTTGGTAAACGGTCGGAATGGAAACGCTCAGTCTCACCGGTCAAACCCCCAGGGAAATCTGACTGTGACCCTTTGCCGAAGCACTGTCCCAAGTAGAAATGTTTACATTTGCTGTGTTTGCGGTGAACATTATGTCACCGGTCGCTCCGGTTGGGCGGTAAATTTCGCGAATCTTTCCCGTATTAACCAAAAGCGTTAAAGGAAATTACCAGCGGCTTTGCTGGTATCAGCGGCAATGCGAATTCGATTGAACAGGAGTGCAGATCGACCACATATTTTCCTGGAAATAGGGTGGAAATGCCAGTTAACTGCTTTCATTCAAGCAAGATAGCTATCGAAATTCGTTCTAGAATATTGGTCGCGTTTGGGCGTGCGGTGTTTTGTGGCTTAGCCAATGGTTGGGCGAGCGTGGTTGGTCGGCTATGTTTGAATCATTAAGGAATGGTTAGGGCAGCTCGGTTTGAGTAAAATTTGGAAATCAGTGGGTAAGTGGGCCATGACTCTGGGAAATGCGCCTGCCTTATTTCCAAGAATAATGTACGATCTAGCCGTCCTGTAGTGTCTGACGCAGAATCGAGGCAATGGATTGTGATGAGGTTAGCATGTCGCAGTTAAAACAAATCGTTACGGAGAATTCGATCTCGACAACTCAGTCTTTAGGTCGTCAGTTAGATATCTATCAATCGTTGATGCGGAAGAGTCGAACGATCAAGCAGCCCAATTTCAGTTCGTTTGAATCTCGCGATTTGCGTCTACTTTTTGAAATGTATGACGACATTTTTTTTGATGGGCAATTGGATCAGACCTTATCCACGATGCAATCGGACCTTTCGTTTCGACTTTCTCGTCGGATGACCAGTGCGGGTGGAAAGACCACTCGATGGCATTATCCCAAAGCATTGCACCGGCCGCCAAAGTTTGAAATCGCTTTGTCTGCAACCTTGCTGTTTGAATCGTTTAAAGACAGTCGTCCGGTGATGGTGACTGGTTTACCTTGCCACAATCGTTTGGAAGCCATGCAACGGGTGATGGAGCATGAGATCATTCACCTGACCGAAATGTTGGTTTGGTATCATTCTAGTTGTTCGGCAAATCGCTTTCTGCGGATTGCCAATAATCTATTCAAGCATAAGCAAGCCAGTCACGAATTACTAACGCCCGCTGACAAGGCGTTGTCAGACCTTGGGATTCAAGTGGGCGACACGGTTCGCTTTCAGATCGACGGCAAGGTGATGCAAGGCCTTGTCAATCGCATCACTCGACGGGCGACCGTATTGGTCGAAAATAGCGAGGGGCGATCGTACACTGATGGAGTGCGATATCAAAAATACTATGTGCCCTTGGAGCAGCTGTCGCCCGCGAAGGTCAGCTAGATCTGGCGTATCTGGATTGGATGTATTGATTTGGTGCAGGTTCATTTTGCAGACGGTTCCTGACCTGAACGCATTGCCGTGAAGAACCGAAGGTTATGTTTCCAGACAAAGCGAGCGTTTGAATCAGACGCAGTGCTAGAAGCGTCCGCAGAGAGCTTTTATCCATTGCTGCTGGGATTGGTGTGCGCCGGATTATCCTTTAGCGATAGTGTATTGCCTGGCGGTTTCCTCTTGGTTGGGCATAGGTCACGGGCGGAGCGTTCGGGACTGGCTTTTTGCTTTTTCTACAGTTTCGTTTGGACGCCGGGGGCGACATCGGTTAGGATTTTGATAGTGGTAAATCCCCTTTGACCTTAGCGGAAGATTTTATGAGTACCCAAGTCGATCAAACCAAAGAGACGATCAACAATCAGGCCAAGAGAGTGCTGGCCGCTCCTACTTCGCGGCGGCGCTTTTTACAAGCCACGGCGGCAGGCGCTGCCGGGCTGTTTAGTGGAGGCTTCTTTACCCAGAGCGTTCGCGGCAGCCGAATGGCGAATGATAAATTGAATCTTGCGATTATTGGCGTTGCTAACCGAGCGGCCGATAACATTGAGGGCGTGAAGCACGAAAATATCGCAATGTTGTGCGATGTTGATCAAAACTTTTTGTCCGAAGCGTCGAAAAAGTTCCCCGCTGCAAAGACGTTTACCGACTATCGAAAACTTTTGGATTCGGCCAAAAATTTTGATGCGGTTGTGGTAAGCACGCCTGACCATCATCACTTTCACGCCAGCTATTGGGCCATGGAACAAGGCAAGCATTGTTACTGCGAGAAACCGTTGACGCATTCGGTTTGGGAAGCCCGAACGCTGAACGAACTGGCCAAGGCAAAGTCTTTGACGACTCAAATGGGGACGCAAATTCATGCGACTCGTAACTATCGTGATGTTGTCGAAATTATTCGTAGCGGAGCGATTGGAGACATCAAGCATGTTCATGTTTGGGTTGGTAAAGGTTGGGGCGGTGGCGAGCGGCCTGAAACAGGGGATCCCGTTCCGGCTCATCTGGCTTGGGATGTTTGGTTGGGTGGTGCACCCGAGCGACAGTTCAAGGAAAACCGATACCATCCAGCGCAATGGCGCCGCTGGTGGGATTTTGGTGGCGGTACCTTAGGTGACATGGCGTGCCATTTGATGGACTTGCCATTTTGGGCTTTGGGATTGAAAGACCCCAGCAGCATCGTGGCCACCGGACCTGAAGCTCATCGGGAAACTTGTCCCCTGGGATTGCAGGTTGACTATCGCTTTGCTGCATCGGATATGCATGGCGACTTGGGTTTGACTTGGTATGACGGAGCGAAGATTCCGAAAGAATTGGAGGGAATTGCCTGCGGTGGAATGGGCGTGATGTTTGTGGGAGAAAAGGGTCAGCTGCTGGCAGATTACGGACAGTGGAAACTGTTCCCCGAGGAAGACTTTAAGGATTACATTCCACCTGCCCATTCGATCGAAGATTCCATTGGGCACCATCGAGAATGGACCGAAGCGTGTAAGTCTGGAGCGAACACGACTTGCAATTTTGGTTATTCCGGGCCTTTGACCGAATCGGTTTTGTTGGGCAATGTCGCGTACCGAGTTGGCAAGGCAATCCAATGGGACGCAAAGGCAATGACCACAGGTGACACGGTGGCAGATGCTTTGTTGAAACGTGAATACCGTGACGGATGGAAAATCGGATAATTTGTCTTGGCTGAACCATCCTCAGACGATTCTTATTTTCGTCGAGGGTGGTTCGGTGTTTCTTATGTTAAGTGTGTTGGCATGGATGTCGGCTAAGCTCTAACCAGATTCCAAATTTTCGGTTCTGGTGGTTTGAATAAGGATTGGCCAATTCCATGCATGGACGAGTGTATTTACAGATTGCTCTGGCTGCGTTTGCATTAAGTGTGACTGGCTCTTGTGATTTAGCGAGCGGACAATTTGTACCTCGTTCTGGCGGTGGTTTGGACAATTCGAATGCCGAACGAATCGGCAAACCGAATTTGTTGCAGGAGGAAAATGCGGCCCAGCAATGGCGAGTTGAGTTGGAAGTGGTATATAACCCTCGGGTACCGCCCCGCGACGGCGGGAGGTGGGCCCAGTTCTTGACCGAAGCCGGCTTCGACCGAGTGGTCCTGCGAAGTGAAAAAGCGACGGACCAAGTCGATGTGCAAACCAAAAAAATCTTGGGGAAAGTGACTTTGGTGGTGACGGGCATGTTGGTGGGAGATCAGGTCGTATTGCCAAAGCAACGATTCAGTTTAAGGGATGCCGATGCGGTTGGCGGTTGGGTTCGTGGATTAAAGTCTGAGGGACCGCGCGCGTTGGAAGAGAAAGTCGCGTTTGGTTTGCTGGCCGATGAACTGGTGGCTCTAAGTGAGAAGTTGGCCGCTGCCATTCGCAATTCTACGACGGATCTTAAGCTGAATCCATTTCTTGGTCTGATTCAAAAAGACGGCCAAGTGATTGTCATGCCGACAGCCAGTTCTGCACTGGTGATGGATCAGGAGTCACCGATTGCGATGCAGCTTCAGGGGTTGTCCGTAGGGACCGGGTTAGCTGCGTATTTGCGTCCTATGGGGTTGGTGATGGTGCCAAGTCGGACGTCCAGTGGATCAATTGTGCTGCAGATTAGACCAGCAAAAGAACCTGAGGAATATTGGCCAGTGGGTTGGCCCACCGATGGTTCGTTGGTTGATCGGGCACCCAGGTTGTTGGAGAAATTCGAGGCCAACTTTCAAGGGCAAACTGTGGCTGAAGCCTTGCAGTTGGTTGAAATCAAGTCAGGCGTTCGTATCTTGCTGGATCATAATACTTTGTTGCGCCGCAGGATTGATTTTAATAAACGAAAAGCGACCTTGCGAAGGCCGTCGATTAGTTTCCGCAGTGCCGTTGGTGAATTAGTGTCGGCGCAACAACCAAGTGGTGTTGTGGAATTGCGAATGGACGAAGCGGGCACGCCATTTCTTTGGATCAATGGCGGCGTTGAGTAAGCATAAGGTTTCGGAATCGATGAAGGTTGGTCGAATTCGCTTGGGTCAGTTCGGACGACTACCATTGAACGACAGTTCGGTTCTTCTCCAACAGGAACTGATTCGCCTTGGAGAAAGGTTGGCTGCCAAAGAAACCTCGGTAAGCGCTAAGAGGTGATGGGTGGACCGAAGTTAGGATGCAATGTCGTTTGCCATCAATGCATTGCTGTTTCGCGATGGCATCCTTGCCCCACAAAATGAAGACGCAGGGGCTGGCTTTTTCGCTTACGATTTGGAGCAAGCGATCGGTCAATGGCAGCCAGCCTTTTCTTCGGTGCGACCCGGCTGTCGCTTTTCTCACGGTTAGCGACGTGTTCAATAGCAGAACACCTTGCTTGGCCCAGTCGGTCAAATCACTTTGGGAACGCTTGATACCAAGGTCCGCCTGAAGTTCTTTGAAGATGTTTCTAAGTGAGGGCGGAAGTGCCATTTGGTTGGGAACTGAAAATGAAAGCCCATCTGCTTGTCCCGTACCGTGGTAAGGATCTTGTCCTAAAATGACAACTTTGACTTCGTGTACGGCTGTCAATTTTAGGGCTCGAAACACGTTCGAAGCGATTGGGTAAATCGCATACTGTTGACTCTCGGTTCTAAGGAAAGCCAAAAGTCCTTCAGCGATTTTGGTTTCCCGAAACGCCGACAGTGCCTGTTGCCAGATGGGATCGATTGTCGAAACTGAAAAAACTTCATCAACTGGATAGCCAGTCGATTCAGGTTCATCCGTTGATTTCATTGTCGGTGTCCTGTCGCTTTATGTTTTAGAGAACGCGAACCGATACCCTGGCTCGTTTGGTGTGTGATTCGGCGCATCGCTATGCAATGTTTGACCTTCGTTCGTCCGCCGGTTGCGTTGCCCAGTAAGTTGCGTTGCCCAGTAAGTTGTGTTGCCAGTAAAAAGGAGTCATTGAATTAGCCAAGTCGCTTTGTTCGGCATTCGGGTGCAGATTGTCAGTAGCTTGGTAAACGCCCGGGGGGAGGGACAGCGGTCTGTTGACACCAAGCCCGCATCGCAAGCAAGGGAAATGGCGCGCCAAATGGGTGCGATACTCGTTTGCGTTTCGTGCTTGTATGGGGTCACTGGTTCGCGAGACACGAATCATGGAACAGGCGGCAAGCTTGTTTCCATTGAGTTAATACGCTGAAGTGATACCAATACGCTGAGGTGATACGAATACGCGGAAGTCGCCTGGTGGGTAGATTAGGTAGTTGACGCGGTGACGCGGCTGGGGCGCCAGTCGACCAGTTGCAGTTCCACTCGTTTGAAACCTCGAAATTCATTGATCACTGGTTTGTAAGCGATATCGACCAATCCGTCTAAAGCGACCAGGGGCTCGACCCAATCAGCCTTCCCAAAAGCGACCGCCCGCATGGTTGAATCGAATTGTTTAACTTGAACTGAAAAATGACGATCACCACCGCCCATCGTCTTGGGGTCTATTAATTCAACCTCGCAACTGCAGATTGTAGGCACAGGATTGCCTTGTCCAAACGGCGCCATTTTGTCGATTTGGAACATCGTTTCCAGCGTCAGTTGGTGAAGCGAGGCTTCGGCATCAATCGCCAGCGGTCGCAAACGATCTTCGGGGTTCATGTGCTATTGCGCGTAATCCCAAAACGCTTGCCTGAAGGCGTCGACATTCTCTGGCAAAATTTGCAAACCAGCCGCTGCCTTGTGCCCACCAAAGCCTTCCAAGTGTTCGCTGCACGCCTTTAGTGCCTGGTACAAATCCAGTCCGCCAGCGGTACGGCAGGATCCGGTTCCCGGTCGACTGCCTGCTGGATCCAATGCAATTAAAACGGTGGGGAGGCCAAATTTTTCGGCCAACCGACCTGACGCGATTCCGATCACACCCACGTGCCATTGGTGATCTGCAAGTACGATGGCAGAATCGTTTTCCACGTCGTAATCATCTTTCAGAGTCTTGGTGGCGCTGCTGAAAATTTTCCGATCCAAGCTATCGCGGCTGACATTCAACTGGTGAATGTATTCGGCCAACGCTTCGGCCCGAGAGTGTTCCTGAGTCGTCAATAATTCGACCGCCAATTGGGCTTGGCCCAGTCTGCCGGCGGCATTTAACCTAGGTGCAAGGGTGAAGCCAATATCGTCGGACTTCAGTGCCGCCTTTTCATCCAATTTGGTAATCTGCATCAACTGTTGAATGCCCAGTCCCGGATGACTTTTCAAGCTGGCCAAGCCGTAACGTACGAGGATTCGGTTTTCACCAACCAGTGGAACGACATCGGCTACCGTTCCAATTGCCGCCCATCCCAGGGCCATTAACAGAAATTGTCGCATCTGCGGGGCGACTCGTTTTTCGTCTGGTTTGTCTGGATCAAAATTCGACAATTGGCACAACGCCCAGGCAACTTTGAATGCAACACCTGCACCGCACAAGTTTTGCAGCATTGGATGGCAACCTGGCAATCCCGGGTGAACAATAGCCGCAGCTTCGGGCACGCTATCCGACATCGTGTGATGGTCTGTGATGATCAGCGTAAGTCCAAGCGATTTTGCATGTGCCGCGGATGCGATACTGGCCACACCACAGTCGACCGTGATCACCAAATCTGCCCCGCGACGATGGATGATGTCCAGGGCTTCGTTGCTTAGGCCGTATCCATCTTCCAGTCGATTGGGAACGTGATACTTTACCTGTCCGCCTAGCTTTTGGATGCATCTATAGAGAATGGCCGTCGACGTCATTCCATCGGCATCGTAATCTCCATAGATCCAGATTCGCTGTTTGGTATTGATCGCATCGAGTATCACTTTGGCGGCTTCACAGGCGCCTGGCAACTGAGAAGGATCTTGCAGATCCGAGATTCGAACATCCAAGAATTGTTTGACTTCTTGGTATTGATGGATGCCCCGGGCAGCCATCAGTTGTGCCAAGATCGGGGACAAATGATGATTTGCCTGTAGCGCATCGATCACTGCTGGGTCGTGGGAAGTAAAGTGCCATTTTCGTTCAGCCACAGCCTGCGACTCCGTTACTTTGTTTGGGTCCGTTGTCCAAAATTCTAACGCCTATAGTAACGTTTTTTAGCAAGATTTAATACCATCGTTAGCGGCAATGCCAAACGCTTTTTATGGCCAACGATCGAGGTCATTTGTACTAAAAACCAAAGGTATACGCATTGAGTGAATTAGGGGCTTTTCTGGTTTGGGGACTGGAGGCTAGTTCAGTGGGTCGTCGCCCCCTTTGCTGCAGGGGTGGCAGCGAAGAATTCGCAGGGTAGCCTTGAAACCGCCAACGATCAGGCCATATTTCTGAATCGCTTGCCGAGCGTACTGGCTGCACGTGGGGCGATACCGACAGCGGGCTGGAAACATGGGGCTGATCGCCGCTTGATAGAAACGAATGCAGAAATCCGCAGCCAGACTTGGCCATTGCAGTGGTTGGAAGAGGCTTGGCATTTGCAGCCGGTCACTTGGCCGTTGTTGACTTGGGGACGCCCGATCCGCAGTCAACTTTGTGGCAGCAAGATCATTTGGAAGTCTGGCTAAGTCGTCCTTGTCGAGGGGCTCATTCGGGGCTGGATTATTTTTGGCGTCAAGAACCACTTTGGTGCTTTCCGGATTTCGTGCGACGTTGATGGGCAAACTTTCGATCGCCGTTTTGGTTGACTCGAGGTTTCTCCAACCGTTGAGTCAAGCGGATCAAGCTGGCTTCAATCGCCGCCAGGTCGGGCTTGGCACCAAGTTTAGGGCGAACCACCAAGTCCCATTTGGCGGGCAAGCGAGTTCTGTTTAGGCGAAAAGCTTCCCGGATCAATCGCTTCCATCGATTGCGAACCACGGCGCATCCCACCTTTCGAGATACACTTAACCCCAATCGCGAATCGCCGTCAATTCTACGTAGGGCATTAATCACTAAAACGCCGTCCGCCGCATAAATCTTGGTCGCGTACGCTGCTTGGAATTCACGTTGGAAGCGAATGCGAAGTTCCTTGCCAAAGCTGAATTGTGGCGCAGGTCGCGATCTAAAAGGATTCGTCATGCGGGCTAATTGACCTTACACTTATCAATCGCAACCACCAAATTCATGGCATAGTTACGCTGTGGGGATCACGCTTAAATATTGAATCGATGCACAATGCGACTCTGAACCGATGGAAGCTATTTGACCAGACGAGCGTTATTTGACCAGACGAGCGCTGTGCAGCATACTTTCTTCTGGGTCGGTGGTTGCGAACTGGAAACCACCGCTGGTGCCTGCTCCGCCAAATTCACCTTTTTTGTTGATTGCAATGAAGTTGATTGCCAGCTTATCCATCGGCAGTGGATCTTTGCGAGCGATTTCGCGAATGACCTTCTCACAGGCATCGACTGGACTAAGTCCCGACCCCATCAACTGGGTGATCCAAAACGTGGCGCACCAGCGCATCACGTTCTCGCCAGTTCCGGTAGAACCGACTGCCCCGATTTCATTGTCGACGTAAAGTCCAGAACCGATAATAGGTGAATCCCCAACCCTGCCAGGCACTTTGTAGCCCCAGCCGCTGGTGGAGCAACCGCCAAATAGATCTCCGTTTTCGTCAATGCCCACCAAAGCAATTGTGTCGTGGTGTTGATTGTGCGAACGACCGTCGTCATGAATCGAGTTAAGCGAGCCAACGTTCTGGCGTTTTTGGAACGAGATCGACTGCGAATCATCGTCGGGCATGGCCTTCGGGTCTTGATGAGGGGCAGGAGCGGGTGCATTTTCTCTCTGCCACTTTTGCCACTTCGCTTTTTCATTTTCGGTCAATAGATCGTACTTGGCGAAACCCTGCTGCAACGCGAACGACCGAGCGTTTTCGCCAACCAACATCACATGTTTGGTGTTTGTCATGATCTTGCGTGCCACCGATATCGGATGCAAAATGTCTCGCAGTCCCGCGACGCATCCCGCGGCATGATCCGGGCCACTCATGATGCACGCATCTAATTCCACTTGGCCGATTGCGTTGGGTGTTCCTCCCGCCCCCACGGTTGAATTGGATTCGTCCATTTCGGCGACCCAAATTCCTCGTTCAATCGCGTCCAGCATGCTGTGGCCGGACTGGGCGACGGCGAGGGCTTTCTCTGCAACAGTCTGGCCAAAACCCCAAGTCGCGACAAACCGTGGATACATCATTTTGGGTACTCAATTCATATGATTAAATAGTAAGTGCCAAAGCATGCCTTGCGTACAACGCTGAGCTACCAGCGAAGGTCCTTCCGCGGGTTGAAATCGGGCCAAAGCTGCTTCAGTTGCTGAATAATCTTCTTGGTATCTTCACCCGATGGATCCGAACCTACAGTGTCTGGGACCGTGATATTTATTTCGATCACCAAGTCGCCTTTGTCCGTGGTGGTTTCGACGCCTAGGCCTCGCAATCGCAATTTCTTGCCACTAGATGAACCCGGTGGAACCGTTACCGTCACCGTACCGTTAGGAGTGGGCACATCGATTTTGGCCCCAGCAATGGCTTCGTCGATTGAGATGGGTAAGGAGATCAGCAGGTTATTGGCTTGTCGTTTGAACCAGGGGTGGTCAGCGACTTTGACTTCAAGCATTAAATCGCCGGCCTGACCGCCGTAAGGTGAGGCTTCACCCTGCCCTCGCAGGCGAATCTTTTTTCCGCTTTCGATGCCCGCCGGTATTTTGACCTTGATTGTTTGTGATGAACCGCTGCGGCTAAGTGAAACCGAAGTTTCCCCGCCCTTGATTGCCACAGAAAAAGGAATCGTCACCGAAGACTGAGTGTCGTCGCCCTTGGTCGATGGTTGAGGGCCACGTCCGCCTGCGGTTCGCCCACCTGATCGGCCGGCCGGACCGCGTCCCCCTTGGGCACCGCCGCCCCCGAATTGGCGAAAAATATCTTCAAAGCTAAATCCAGCGCCGCCTCCGCCGGCAGGTCCACCGCCAGGTCCACCGCCACCGCCAGGCCCACCACCGCCACCAAACATGTTGTTGAAGTCAAACCCGGCCCCACCGCCGCCAGCGAATGGGTTTCCTCTGCCGCCGCCGGCCATTCGTTCATAATCAGGCCCAAGTTGGTCATACATGCGACGTTTTTCCGGATCTTTCAAAACGTCGTATGCCTGTTGAACTTTTTGAAAAGCTTCCTTGGCTTTGGCTTTGTCTTTTTCTTCGACCAAGTCAGGGTGATGTTTCTGCGCGGCTTTCCGATAAGCCTTTTTAATTTCGGCTTGATCCGCGATCTTTTTCACACCCAAAATCGTGTAGTAATCTTCCATTTGACTCTTCATAAAACAGTTGCCCTCAACCTTCCCAAGGCGACTAACTCGATCTTGTTGAATCGAATCGACCCGGAACCAAGAAATACAAACTTTCACGCAGGTCGCAAATTTCCGCAGCACTCTTGCCGTTGGACAATTTTTCTTCTCAGCCGCCCGAACTATGTCCACGAAGCCTGCGTTCGCGAAGCGGATCCCAGTTTCTAGCCGTTGACCCGTTGGGTCCAATTGGATTTTCCCAGCTTCGAACGCACTTCAAATCGCACCGCGAAGCAATCGCACCGCGAAGCAATCGAACCGCGAAGCAATCGAACCGCGATTCTGAAATCAAGTCATGCCATCGCAGCAACGGAAGCTACTGCAAAAAAGGTTCCAAATCCTCAATGTTAGAGTCGTCTGGCCAATCGCTTGACCACGCCAATCGCTCGAACATAAAGCGGCTTGGGCCGTTTCCGACAACGGGCCTAAGCGGCCCGGCCAAACGCCGGTCTTCGCCAACCGCCCCTGTTTGCCAACCGCCCCTGTTTGCCAAGAAAGTGGAGCTTTGGTTAACCCCACCGCCGGTCAAACCCTGTATTTTAGCAAGTTGCCGACACTTTGTCCGAAGGTTGGGTGTAATTTCGGGCAGAAATCAGTGGGTCGCACTTCGTTGTAAGCCAAAAAATGGTTAAGCTTTATTTCGTTAAAACGTCTGAAACAACCCTTCCATTTCAGTTGACCGACTCAACTGGCTTATCGCAACTGGCTGGCTTAGGCAGGTGCATGAAATCCAACAGAATCGGGCTGATCTGGGCCGGATTTGTAACTTGTTGGGTCAATCGAACAGCCGAGTTGCTTAAGCCATTTCGTAGGTCGCCGGGCGGTTGTGCCGACCATGCTGCGGCTTGCGTCCAAGCGATTCGTTCAAGCAGCAACCTGGTTCGGGAGTGGAATCGCCCCATTCTTGGCTTAACGGGTCTTGGCTTGATCCACCGGGAATTCCTGGGCGTTGAATCGACATAATGCCGGATGTAAATTTTGGACTCGTTTCGTTCTTGGAATTAATAGCAGACAATAAAGTTCGGCAGTCCCACATGATTCAATGGTGCAAAATTCATGGGTGTCACCGCATTTTCGGATTCGTGGATCTTGAAAGTGTGGCACGATTAGCAAGTATTCCATTCCCCTTATTGCAGTGTTGTTGAGCGTTCGTTGAGCTCAATAGCTGCAGAGTTGCCTTGATGCCAGAGAAATCTAAAAGTAGTGTCCGTCAGGCCGGTTCCTCTCGAACTCGATTGGTGGCGGTCATTGATATTGGTGCAACCAGTGTGCGGATGGCCATTGGCGAGATTTCGCGAAATGGTGACGTTCGCGTGCTCGAGACCTTGGCTCAACCGGTCTGTTTAGGCATGGATTCTTTCGTGACCGGGCGGATTGATCGCAAAACGATCAATGATTGCATTGCGGCGCTGAAAGTTTACCGTAGCAAATTGGCGGAATACAAAATTGTTCGGCCAGACCAAATTCGAGTGGTCGCGACCAGCGCGGTTCGAGAAGCCAAGAATCGCATGGAATTCGTGGACCGAGTCTTCACGCTGACTAACTTCGAGATTGAACCGTTTGACGAAGCGGAAGTTCATCGTGTGACTTTCTTGGGGGTTTTGGGGATTCTGGAGAAACATCCCGAAATTGCCGAAGGCTCGACTTGCGTGATTGAGATCGGGGGCGGAAGTACCGAATGTCTGGTGTTGCGCGACCAAGATGTGGTCTTTGCCAGGACTTTTCGCTTGGGCGCATTGCGATTGCGACGCACCTTGGACGCTTATCGAACTCCGTCTGGGCAGGTTCGTGAGATCATGGAATCGCAGGTCGATCAATTGGTTAGCGTTTTGCGAAAAGAAATTGGCGATGCGCCCATTGATCGTTTCCTGGTGATGGGCGGTGATGTTCGACTGGCAATCAACGTTCTGACCGAAGGCGGAATGAAGCGCGACGTCGCGACTTTGAATCTGACAGTACTGGAGTCGTTTGTTGACGAAATCTGGTCCCGCTCGCCCGACGAATTGGTCAGTCGTTACCGCTTAAGCATTGCCGATGCTGAATCGTTAGGGCCGGCCCTTTTGGCTTACGCGAATATTGCTCGTGAATTCAAGCAGGCGAACTTATTGGTTGCCAATACGAACCTGCGAGACGGGTTGATGAAAGAAATGGCCCTCAATGGCGATTGGGGTGCAGCGATCGGCGATCAAATTATCCGCTCGGCATTGGCGATCGCCCAAAAGTACGAAGTTGATATGGCTCATGCCAAGCACGTCGCTAAGTTGGCGGAGAAATTGTTTGAGATGTTGGCAGCTGAGCATCACTTGAGCCAGTCGCGTCAGATGGTGTTGAAAGTGGCCGCGTTGTTGCACGAAACTGGGCTATTTGTCAGTCATCGTAGTTATCACAAGCATTCGATGTACATTATCCGCAACAGCGAATTCTTCGGTTTGGGGGCTCGGAACCTGCAGTTTGCTTCCATGGTAGCCCGCTATCACCGCAGGGCTTCGCCCCAGCCGCAACACGATGGCTATTCGAATATGAATCGTAAGGATCGAGTGACGATTGCGAAATTGGCAGGGATATTACGGGTTGCCAAAGCATTGGATGCGTCAAGACAACAAAGAATTCACGACTTTGTGATTGAAAGAGTTGGCTCGAAAATCGTTTTGACCATACCCAACGTTTCTGACATTGCGTTGGAACAGTTGGAATTGCGACTACAGGGTGGATTGTTTGAAGATGTCTTTGGGTTACAGGTA
>JBDNHU010000257.1:0-12315 GCA_041688615.1 Mariniblastus sp.
CCAACATGAAGGCGCTAAAAAGGCCTACCCCAAACTGTCCAATTAATTGATCGCCCGAGCCCGAAACGGACGCTCGTAGTTCCTCGGTTGCTCGCCCTTTGAGCAATCCAGTAATGCCGATCCCTAGCGTACCAAGGTAGTTTTCGGCTTCGTCGGGAGTCAGTCCAATACCGTCATCGGAAAACGTAATTGTCCCAAGTTCTGCATCCTGAACGATGTCGATCCTGCCTTGATACAATAGATCCTGGTTCTTGCGGCGGGCAATCGCATCATGAGCATTCTGAATAAGTTCGCGAATCGGCGTGTCGCTACGACTGTAGAGAGACGAGCCCATGATTTCGATGATGCCAGCGATATCGACTTTGAATGGGACTTTCTTATTGGACACCTGCTAGGACTCCGGAAAACGACAAGATGATCTAGTTCAAGAATGGTCAGTTTGGTAGGTCTGGTCGGTGCCCGGCAAGGGGGGGCGGCCGGTGAGGCAATCGGTGAGGCAATCGGCACTATGCCGCTCGACTTCTCTCCCGACCGCTTCGCGACGGCGACAAGTAATCCCAGGCGGTCGCCCAGGAAAAGATCCGCCAAGCCCAGGAAGTGTTTGTGGTCAGCGTTTCTAGATGCAGGTCCAGCGACTAGAGGCTTTCTGCTGTTGCTGATTTTAGGGAAGCATTTCTGGCAATAATCTTATCAATCCAAATCTTTAGCTCGGATTTGGAAAGGTCACTATCAACCACAATGCCAGCCTTCAAGTGTTTAAAGTCACGTGTGAATTTCCAATTACGAGGAAAGCTGGGTGGTCCGATCAGGATGATTCGGTGACCGTCGACGACGGGGACGTCTGCAGGCGTCTTTTCGTTCCAGATCCAAAACTTATTTGCCTTCAAGTCTTTTGGATCAGGCAGTTTCTCGATGCTGCTAAGCGCTTGATAAGAATAAACATTCCAGGCACCATTGACGGAATCTTCTACCTTGCAGGGACCTTCGCCCTTGGCGCACTGAACTAGGTCGTGACTGACTAGGGGTTTGTAAAAGACGTCTTGATGTGCAAACGTGTCCATCAACAAGATCAGCATTTGACTGTTCGTGACGACCCCGCCGAAGTGCCCAACAAAGCCCTTGCGATGTGCGACGTCGATCATTACCAGTGGTTCCTTTTCAAGAACCGAAAGGACCTTCATCAGTCTGTGCACACCTGAGTGCCAAGGTTCGATCAGGCTGGCATTGTCCCAAATCTTGGGCAAGGCAACTTCACGTCCCGCAATGTCTTTAGAGTAAACACTGATCGCTGGAATAAAAAAACGATCCAACGCTTTGAAACCAGCCGCTGCCTCGGGCATTCGCACAGATAGTTGGTGAATCGCTGAAGCAATCCGTTGAGGATCCTTGTCGGGATCGTCTAATGCAATCAGTTTAGGACGAAGTTTTGCTTCCAGTTTCTGGGCAATGGGCAGCGCGGTCTTTAGAGCTTTGGCCAAACCAATGGCCATCGGCTGGGCAACGACCGACGGGTCGCAACCACTATCTACCATTGATCCGCAAATCACAGAAACCATCGAAGCTCGAGATAGATTCCGACTGGCAAGCGTCGGCGCAAGGATTTCGATCGCGTTGTCAGCCTCTTTCCGCAAGCAGCCTTTGATGGATTCAACAAACTGCCCTAGCAGTAAGCGAAATGCACCACCAGTGACCGAACGATCTTCTACTTGTTCAGCGATTTGTACTGCGTAAGGGTTTTGCATGGAACAGTCCTTGCTTGCCAGCGTGTTAGCCGCTGAATTCAATCTTGTATCGGCCCTCATTCTAATGACCGAAACCTTCGAGCATCATCAGGAAGTCTTCAAATCGCGAAAACGACATTGACTCACTAAATTCTAAGCCGGCAGTACAAGGAACGTTCGGCAGCAATTCAGATCTACAATTGAATTTTACCTGAATCAAGCAATTTTTTGATGGGCTCCCCATCAAAAGGGTTCAAGCCCCTTTGCTCAAAGCTGGAATCGCGTTGTCCAGTGTAATGAGCCCAAGCGTAAATGGCTAGTTCGAGGAGTTGGGCTTTAGTTTTTCTTTATCGAAGGGGCGACTCTTGACTTCGTCCGCAGTAGGGAAATCGTCAGGCACTTCAAGTGTGACTTTGCCTGTTGCAGCCCACTGGCAAGATCGTTGGAAAACGGTGATAAACCCCACGCATTCTTGGGAATCATTGCCATGTCCCATCGGCAAGTGGCACACCCTACCCTGACCATACTTGAGCACCATGATCATTGGTTCGTGTCGATCGCTGCCGCCTTTGTCCGGTGCCGAGTATGCTGTGGCCAGGACTTCCATGTTTTCTGCGGGTCCACGCAGTCGATCGTAAAGTTCATCTTTTGCGTGCAACCAATGGCTAGGAAGGCCAATTGTAATTGGGTGCTGAGTATTCCGGACAATGACTTGGAAGGGATGTTGCGCGCCATGGCTTCCGCCTTGTCCTTGAGATGAATCGCGCACCACTTCACCGGTTTGGTTGTAGTAAACGTAAGGACCGCTGGATTCGTTTCGCCCATTCCAGCCCCCCAAGCCAATCATTTCGTTGTACTGTTTCCAATTGGGAAACGCATTGTCCGCTGCGTGAACGGGGACCAGACCGCCTCCATTATTCACGAATCGAGTAAACGCTTCTTGGGTCGGTTGCGGCCAAGGGGCGCCGTTATAGTTTGAAATCACAACGTCATACTTGTCGAATTCCGGTTCGAAGTTTTCGTCAACACCCTCAGGGGCCGTCGTGCAGACGTCGACCTCGAAAATATTCGTGTCTAACAAATATTGTTTCATCATGATGGTTGTTTGCGGCCAATTGCGATGGTTGTTTTGTCCGTCGACGATTAATGCCTTGATTTTTTCCTCCGTAGTTGTCGTACCGTTTGAACTTGAAGGGGCAGGAATTAAGCCAACGAAATGAGTTTCAGGATTTTCAGTGTGTTTCACTTCGGCAGTTGTCTGCATCCCAAGCAAACTGCTTAAAGATAAAGTCGCGAATGCCAGGATGGCCGTAGTTGCGACCACCGTATGGCGAACCATGCTGCGAAACGTTTGTCGTCTGGCAGGTCGGGAAGGATTGAAACTAAATTTAGATCGAAGTTGCATTGCTGCAGGCATGTAAAACTTCCTGAGTAGTGGGATGCTTCGTGAAAACGGATCTAGGTGGTTTAACTAGCAGCTTGACCAGCTTTGTTCCTGCCGGTGTTTGCTGCGGGAATTTATTTAATTCCAGCCCAAGCCTATCTTACAGGCTCTACTGCAGGCAAAGTAGGCATAAATTCAGGCTTGGGGTCCCTGAATCTGCATTTCTTTGATTGCATTGAAGACTCGGGAAACCTAAAATCGTACTAGGCAAAATAGATCAGGGGTTGAAATCTCAGGATTTCAGGAATACTCAAAGGAATATAATGATGAAGAACATTCTTTCGGATCGTTGGCAGGCTAGATTCACCGTTGGAGGCTTGATCTTGTTTGGAGCCGTCGTTGGTGGAGTAGGTTCATGGTTTTCAAGCAGCAATCGTTCGTTTGAAAGTACGGCCTTCGCGGCGAATCGGATTGCGACCATGGGCAGTGGGAATGGCACTTGGGTGGACTCGGCCGGCAGTAAGAAGGTGTCGATGGCTACTGGGCTAATCGACGAAGGCGTGGAAGGTCTGTTCGCCTTGGATCATCAAACCGGCAATCTGTTCTGTTGGGTGCTGAATCCTCGCAACGGGGTAACCATTGGCGAATTTACTACCAACGTTCAAGCCACCATGGGTTTAGCGGCAGGGGGTGATTCGGATTTCAGTATGGTGACCGGTGCGATGTTATTTCAAGGGGGGCGCGGCAACAACGAACGCCCGATCAATTCGGTCGTTTATGTTTCGGAAGGTAATTCCGGAAAAGTTGCAGGCTTCTCGTTGAATTGGAATCAAGCGATAGCCAGTCGAAATGCACCTCAAGGGGGACCAATGGGCGTGGTCTTCACCGGCACCGTTCGCGGCGGGTTGGCTTCCAGAGATCAATAGGCACTAAATCAATAGGCACTAAATCAATAGGCATTAAATCAATAGGGATTAAATCAATAGGGATTAAATCAATAGGGATTGGCTGACCGAGCGTCGGTCAAACAGCAAGCTAGTTAAAATGAAAAAGCGGAGCCAAGGTTTACCTTGGATTCGCTTTTGTTTTGATAGCCTGTCTGTGTGGCCTTTACAGACTTCGCCAAATCTAAAACGGGTAAACGTGGTGTCCGTTTTTAACGCTAACCCGATCCCGTTTTTGGGTTTTGCTTTGACGTTCTAGATGTTGTGATTTGCCGCAGTCTTAATCGACTGTGATTAGACCAGCGATTCGGCAGTCCTGGTTGCGAAGGTGTTCTACTAGATCACGTGTGGGTTGCCCTAGGTCGTCTTCCATGCTGGCGATCAAGAAGCTGAAATCGCAGAAGCGGCCCCACGTGTTGGTGACGGTCTCTTCGGCAGCGCCTGAATAGATGCAGATGTACTGGAACTGTCTTTTAAGTTGAGCGGAAATTTCGAACCAACGTCCCCCTTCGGTCTTTCGATAACTGACGTCGGTCATTCCGCTTGGCAGCCAGAATAGTTTTTCGACACCGGTTGGACGGATCAAGTCTTCACTGGATTGGTTCAAGTTCAGAATTTCCCCCAGGCCCGGCAGGTAAACATTATCCAATTGTCGACTGATTTCCCGGGTGATAAAGTCTGCGTCAACCAGCAGAACGTTGCCTTCGATTTTTCTGGATAGTTCCCAGGCAATTTGAGTAGTGATCAGATGAGCTTCGGCTTTGCTTCGGCCAGATGCAGTGAATTGTAATGTCGCTGGTGCGACGGGTGGTACCTTGTCAAGAATTTGTTTGACGATGGCTGCCGTTTCTTTTTTTGGCGCACTTCTGCGAAACCAAATGCTGCCAAAAATGGGTAACTCATCTTTGGGTTGAACTTGCCCTGGGTCGGCGATAGTTTCATGTCGTCGACTAAAGTGAGGGACCGGCGGTGGCAATTGAATGACATCAGGGTCGGTGTCTGTTGTCAAAGAACTTGTTGGTGGTGTGATTGGATCTTGAGGTAAAACCGACGAACCGCTGATGCGAATGGAGTCTATGGGATTATTCTTGGTGGTGTCTAAAATGTTGATAGGCGAAGCATAGTCATCCGAATCTGAGTAGACTTCATCGACCGACCAATTTTGATCTACTGTAAATGTCACTGCGTAGGGCGATTGAAACGGGTCGACACTCTCGCCGGAAGTCCCCACAAAGTCCGTGCCACTTCCACCACTGAATTCTGCAGGCAGGCTGCCATCGTTGACCACTACCGACTGTCGAACCGGGCTGGTGGACAAGAATCGCGGCTGACTAACCGATTGGTGCGATTGATGACGATGCTTGCGGTTAGCTTTGACAATTGACTGAACCAGAGTTGTCATTTCATGGTCGCGTCTTGCAAGACTTGCGTCCGCGTTCATTGCTGCTTTGGCGTTTTGCTTAGCCAGAGCTGCCGCTTGGTTTGTACCGGCTGGGGATTGTTTGGTTTGGGCGGCAGTCGCTGCTTGGGCCAGCGATTGAGAAACGGTATCGAAGCGTTTCTGGATCTCTTGCAAGCGTTGGACCGCGCCAGGCTGTAACTTTGCCGACCGCTGGTTAAGCTGCTTTAGGATGTTTTCGATTTGATGAAGTTGTTGCATTTTGCCCGAACTCCTTTCGGAACAGTTGCGTCGTTGCGATCGAAACTGGTTGGCGTCAGTTGCCTAACGGTACTGTGCGGTCGAGCTTGGAAATCGACAGCAAATTGTCTAGTGTGGTTTCGTGTGGTGCGGGAACTCTTCCCAAAAATCTCAGCAGCACGGTTTAGGGCCTGTGCTCTTGGGCACTTGCCAGATTTGTCTGGTCAGCAATTTTGCTAAGCCTAGTAGCCTCGCAATGCAGTCAGCAGGGCTCGCAGATCTTTCCTTCTTGCCATTGTCGGTGCCGCGGCAGAATGA
Source organism: Mariniblastus sp. (assembly GCA_041688615.1). Taxonomy (GTDB): domain Bacteria; phylum Planctomycetota; class Planctomycetia; order Pirellulales; family Pirellulaceae; genus M30B19. The sequence continues at coordinate 6,007 of JBDNHU010000257.1, forward strand.
CCTTCGTGTTGATGAGGGTTCACACTAGCTTCGTTTGCCGCACGGATAATCGAACGATCATCCTGCAGTCCGGTGCCGAAATTGATTTTGGATTGAGCAATCTGATTGGATTGAGTAATCTGGTAGGTGTGGGAGCCTTCAGAACTTACAGCCGAAATGTCTTCGGTTTTAAAAGTGCTTCCCGAGTCAAAACGATCGGGAACGTCGTTTCCGATCTCGCTGCCTTTGTCGACAGAAGACCGCGTTGCCAAGCCTATACGAATTGGCGTTTGAGTGTCAGGTAATTGAGTTGTTTGGACATTAAGAGGTCGCAAGTTATGCATCACGCTTGGTTTGCGAGCCTCTTGGGCTGGTGCTTGAATGAACCTTGTCCAGGCGGTGTCGGCGACGACTTCGGTTTCGTCGTACAAGTGATCGTTAAACAGAAACGCTTGATCAATCGAGCGAATACTTTGGACCGGCTTGACGGTTTGGGCTGGCTGAGGATGGTCGTCAAGCATTGGTCGAACTGACTGGTGTAGATCTGCTTCGGCGATCACTTGCTCAACGGTGTTCCAGTCATTTTCTAAACTGTCCAGCGCAAATGCAACCGTATCCAATTTTGCGTTGATCTGTTGAATCGTTTGCGGCGAAAACGCTGGGATTTCGACGGTCGGGATACCGGAGTCGAAGTTACTTGTGTTGCGGATTGACGAAGCGGGTGTGTGGTTCGCCGACTCCGGGGCAAGTTTTAGTTCGGTGTGATTCAGGTCCGCCGAATCGCCTAAACACAGTTCAACTTGATCGGCGTCTCGCAAGTTTTCGGCACTTGTGGGTTCTTGCGGAATTTCAGCGTTGGTGGGCTTTTGAATGTTCTGTTCAAAAGCAAACGTGATGAAGGTTGCAGGCTTATTCGATTCAGAAGATTGATCAATCTCCCGGTCAGTACTTGCGGCCACGCTATTTACGGACGACGGTTCGCTGGACGTGGAGGCCGTTGGTTGCGAGGTTGCAGAAAAGCCAGGTTCAGAAAAGCCAGGTTCAGAAAAGCCGAATGTCTGCGTCTTGCCTGTTGCATGCCCTGAATGACTATGCCCTGAATGACTATGCCCTGAATGACTATGCCCTGAGTCGACCGAACTGGACGATGAAGTTAAGGTCTCGTGGTCGAGTTGCGTTACAGCGTCAACGCTGGTTGGACAATCCGCAAGTTGGTCATGTTGGATTTCAACTGGGCTCGCTTCAACCCGGTTTGCTTCAATCTTGGGCAGCAATGGGTTCGTCTGAGAGGCACTGTTGGTCGGTTCATCATCCAAGCTGCCAAATTCGACAATGGATCCCGAGGGTTTGGGTTGGTTGCTGCTGCCAGCGGTCGAAGTGGGTTCTTCGATAGCGTTTGGGATCTGTTGCAAAATAGACCATACCCACTGGACAAAGTTTTCGTCGACTTGGTGTAACTTCTTTTCGAACGCACAAACCAAGGTGAAGTCGCATAGCTGATTCACCAGTCTCGGGATTCCACTGGTGGCGGTGTGAATCGAGTTCATTGCGGGAATCGTAAAGATATCTTCGACAGACGAATGCACGCGTTTAAGTTGAAACGCGATATAGCCAGGCAATTCGTCTCGCCCGATTCCGCTTAGGTACGCTCGGCACGCAACCCGTTGGTTGAACGATTCCATAGAGGGGTCAGCGAAATTTTCCTCTAGATTGGAATTGCCAGCCAGTATCAATTGAATTTGAGCGTGCCCGTTGCGAATCAAGTTGGTCAGGACCCGAAGTTCATCCAGCAAATGCAATGGTAAAGTGTGTGCCTCATCGATCAGAACTAAAACACCATTGGGACAAGTGTCCGAATTCTTTAAGAAGTCCGTTAACGTTAACCGCAGTTCGCCTTCGTCTTTATTCTTGTAATCGATTCCCAATTCGAACAACATGCTTTGAAGCAGCGCACGGCGGGTGCACAATCGCGAATTTGCCAAAGTCAAAGTCAGTTTGCGACCTTGTTGATTCTGGGCCAGCACCGAAAGCAACATCGACTTGCCTGTACCTGCGGCACCAATCACCAAGCAAGGGCCCGCCGCTCTATCGAGCGCATTCCCCAATGAGTTTAACCCGGATTGGACCGAGTCAAAGCCATAAAAGTGCTCCGACAAAGCGACCGTTGGGAACGGGGTTTCGCTCATGCCAAAAAACTTTAGGTGCATCGTCAACATCCCAGAAGAGTAGTAATTATCTAAACCGAACCTTGGAACAATCTAAGGATCTGGACACCTGCGGAAGCTACCTTCCCAACAAGACCCAGACCGCTCGGCATAGCCCTGCCAAAGGATCGTTGATCAAAATATCTAACAATTGATTGTCCCAAATCAGGGCAACGATGACGCAGCCAAGGACCAACAGCAATGCTGCTTCGGAGGTTCGAAAAATCCAAGCGCCCATCGAAAGCAGGATTCGATCCAACCACAGCGGTTTCTGGCGGCCCGAATCGACCGTTCCCAGATGTTGCAAGCCCAGGAATTGAGCCAACTGAGCTGGGGTTTCGATTTGTCGGGATAAACGATGCGGCGCCCACTGTAACGAGAATGCCAAACCGATCATCGCCGAAAATACGCTAAGTCCGACCAGCCAGCGATTAGTTGGCATGCCGTCGATTGGCACACCGCGGCTGGCAGCGGTAAATCCAGTGATCGAAAAGTAAGTCAATTGTTTCTCAATTTGCTCGCCAAGTCGCAATAAGGGAACCTGATTCGCAAGTGGATTTTCCAAGCAAACCTTTAACCGGTCTAACATCTGATAGGTATCATCAAGTCGGATCGCCTGAACCGATTGCTGAAGCTGGTTTAGCGTGTCAGCCTGTCGAGTGTCCGGTTTCCGTTTGAACGCCGCCAACATAAATGGATTGGTTTGCACGCTCTCGCCCTGGGATTTCATCTGCTGGAAATCGTCGGGGCTGACTTGGGACAAAATCAAAAGTCGATCTCCAATTAAACGTTCCAAATGTTGAACCATGGAATCGGTTTCGTCCACATCGTAATGGTGCATCAATTGTTGACGCACTGAACGCAGCAGTTGCAGATCCGACGTCAAAACTTGCTGCTGGACCATTTCAATTTTTTGTTGAAATTGGCCGTTGTCTAGCTCAGCCCCGCTTGGTTTGCTCTCAAGTTGCCTACCTAGCTGGTGCAACTGGTTTTGATACCCGACACAAAGAGTACGCGTTTGTTCGATCAACGGTAACAGTTGCTGCGCCCAATCTTGCTGGTCCGCGGCCACTTGATCCATTCGCTGCCTCAGCTGGCGTTCAATGTTGCTATAGTCCGACTTCCTCGCTAAGCGGCTGGCCAGATCTTGCGCCACTTTGTTGACTAATTCCTGATCGAACCAATCGCCATTGCCGACTCGGGTGATCGTGATTTGTTGGGGGGCATTGGTTTTCTGGGCGGGATCAGTGATACGAATGTCAATCGAATTTCTTAGTTCGGAAATTTGCAAGCTTGCGATTGGACTGCCCTGCCCTAGCGAGGCCGAGTGAATGCAGTCCGCCAGTATTTCATCCGAAAGCGTTTGGTTGACTGCGTCGCGTAGGTGACCCAAGAAATGCGTCTGGCTATGTTCTGCCGAAGTCGGATCGACGACAGTCGTGGCTGGAACGTTGGTTCGAGCGAACAAGCGAGCCAGGTCCTGATTGTGCTGGACCGTGATTACCGAAGAGGTTCGAAACGTGGTCGCGTTCAAAGGCCAGTAAACGATGCCAGCAAAAAACAGAGCCAGTCCAACGACGGTCGCAACGTAAAAACGGCGGCGAACCGCTTGCCCAGCAGCAGGATGAAAGTTCGGAAGCGAGAATTCGTTTTCGTCTTTCATTGATTTTCGACCTACTTGAATGACGGTTGAAGGATTGCGAGGTACCGCGGCCGAGGCTGATTTTTACAAACCAGCAGCCAGCCCAATCGGTGCCCGCGGCAAGGGATTGCCAAACCAATCGTTTGCAATGCTGCTGTTAGCTTGGTGGACCCGATTATGCGCCGATGAAACTTGTCCGCCGGCGCATACCTTAGCCAGAATGAAATTCCAGCCTGGCATTCTTTCTTCGTCGTGGGTGGGACTTTCGCTTTAGTCCGATGAGAAGACTTTTTAGGCGATTTCCTTTTGGGTGAAATGCGAAGCTTGGTTCGAGCGGGGGCTTTGTGGGGTTCGCGCGTTTTGGATGCTACTAATAGGGCCGCGATTTAAAGATGCCGAGATTTAGAAGCTGTTCTTTTGATCAAACCCAGGCTTCAAGTCCGGGTTTGAATTCGATTAAGGAGTTAACTTTTGCGAGGGCTTGGCAGATTTGCCTAAATGAGCGGCAGGGACTCGCGAGCCCAGTTCAACTAGGGAAACAAAATTACCCATTTGAACCACTTCATTCTCTTGATTGATCAAGCATTTCTTCCAGGTGACACGCCCTGCGTTTCTGCCAGCAGATTCCAACAACATGACCTCGGTAACCACGTGAACGGTGTCGCCAATATGAACCGGCAGCAGAAATTTCCAGCCTTCCACACCCACCAACGCTAAGGTGTTGACCGAGGGAGCGGTGGTCGAAAGCCCAGCAGCCCAGGCCATTCCCATCATTCCGTGGGCGAGGGGTTGGCCAAATCGACTGCTGTTTGCGTAATGATGGTCCACATGTAGGCGGTCATAATCGCCCGTCATTCCAGCAAAAATCACGACGTCTGCCTGCGTGATTGTCCGCTTGGGCGAGACCCAAGACTGGCCAATTTTCAGATTCTCGTAAAATAAAGCTGAATTCATCGTTATCCGCAGCAAAGTTGGCAGGCGGACCCAGAAAGCCCTTTCCGCCTTACAAATTAAGAAACCCAAAGATAGCATTTTTCCCATGTTTCTCCAATGGGAACGCCGCAACGGTCTTTAAGTCGGGCAGGCACATTATCCCGCAGCGAAATTCGGCCAACAATCAACTATGATAGATGGTAAGCAACTGATTAAATTGGAATCAGTCCAAACAGGCAATAAAGCTAAGGGAAAAAAAATGATTCGCTGGAGGCTGCAAACATGCGTTATTTTGGGTTACTTGATGGTACAAGCGGTTTGTGGACTTGCTGACGATTCGCCAGACTTCGTGTCCAAAGTGGCACCGATTTTGGCAAGCAAATGTTTGCGATGCCATGGCGAGAATCGAGCTGAAAACGAATTCCGAATTGATAAAGCTGACGAATTGGAGTCATTCATTTCGGCCACGGATTTGGAAGGCAGTAGTCTTTGGGCAGATTATTTGACGACCGACGACGAAGATGTGAAGATGCCACCGTCCAAAGAGAAGCAACTGACCCAAGCCGAGTTGGAAACGGTCAAACAGTGGATTCTAACCAGCGGTGAAGTGGTCGCGATCGAAAATTGGGCGATTTTGGATACTCAGGACCAAGCCGCCCGAAACACGAACGATTTACCGACCGCTTTGTGGGTATTATTAGGGCGGTTTCACCCGGCATTGGTGCATTTTCCGATCGCCTTGCTGACCGTGGCAGCATTCTTTGCGATATTCGCGTTCGGTAATGAACACATGAACAAGTCCGCTGTCTATTGCTTGGTCCTGGGAAGTTTGGGTTCCCTGGCTGCGGTTGCGGCCGGTTGGGGATTTGCAGATTACAGTCAGTGGGGTGATTGGAATGCGGATGCCATCGGCTCCAGTAAATGGCAACATCGCTGGGGAGGGGTCGGCGTGGCCGTGCTGGCTTGTGTAGTAACCATGATGGCTTTTTACGCCCGAAATCAGACGGATCGGGGACAATTTTTCTGGAAATTGGGCACTGTGATCCTGGCGGCGATGGTCGGCTGGGTTGGGCACGAAGGTGGTGAACTTCATTATGGTGACATCTACGCAGTACCAGTCAGTCGGGTCCAGGAACTACTTCAACAGCAATTCAGCAGCGGGCCGACCGTGAATGACATACAGGACCAAGCCGACAAGGAAAGCCAGCCAGCAAAAACGTCAAACGACCAACCGGCGGACAAAGACGACGCGGAAGCAGATCCAGCCAAGCCAGCGGATGACCTGAAGGTTCAAGCGGATTCTGCAGCCGATTCAAGCCAAGTGAAGGAAGCAGTAAAAAATTCGCCGCAGGCCCCCAAAGTGGACCCATCGCAAGATGAGGCGGGTGACGAAGTGAAACAAGAGGCTGTCACGAATGGCGTTGTCATCGGGTTTTTTGATGATTTCGGCGGCCGAGCGCCGACCACCGCGCAGCATTGAAAACCGCGATCCATCGCGGCTCAAAAGTTTTTCGAAGTGCTATCATCGTCTCACCGAGATTTTGAAATTGA
>JBDNHU010000258.1:0-2898 GCA_041688615.1 Mariniblastus sp.
CCGTAAAAGCGTTCCAGCAATCGGTCGCAATCCTCCTGATTTTGATCTTGCATAAAAATCTCTCCTCTTGACCGATTGGTGTTCTGGGCTGCACGCCCGGTGGCAAATCACTCCACCCCGGCGGCAATTGACTAGGTGGAATGTGTGGTTTCCCTGGACCGTGACCCGATGCGGGATTTCCCGGTACGGGAAATTGATGTCCGTGTCCGGACGACGCGCCTGGGCCATGATTCTTGAAATCAACGTGTCCAACTACGTTGCCATTTGCATCATAGATCGAGTTCTGCACTGCCTTTCCGTCGGGCCCGATGTGCGTGTATCGCGAGTTTGGGGTAGCGCCAGTCGTCCAAGGCTTATTCGTACCGCTGAAGTGCGGTGCACTGTTTGGGGCATGGCTTTCGCCACGAAATCAATCCTACTCGCTATTCAACACGAACTCTTTCATTTTGTGGCTAAGCTTTTCGTAGGAACCTTGTTCAAACGCCGTAACAGCTCTTTGGCTATTGTCGTTGTCGTGAAAGCCAGTGAATGCGATGCCGAGATTCAGTAGCACTACGAATCCCAGAACTTCCTTCGCTTCTCCGTCGATTTGTATCAATCGTCGAAATGCTTCCGTAGTTAGTACTGGTTCCCCGTCGTACTCAACAGAAGCTCCGGGTACAAAGCCTACGTGCGTTACCACTTTGCTTTTGTTGAAACCAACATTGAACGCCTCGTAGTCGTAAGTCAATTCCTTGCGAAAATTCGTCGACCTGCGTTGAGGGTCACCGAGCAGAGACTCAATCTCGTCAGTCGTCATTCCAAATCGTACAGGTAGCGCCCCTTTATACGGTTCAATCGAAAAAGTTGGTGTCGTCATAGTCAGATCCCCCTACTGTAAGAAGTCGGTTCTTCGAGCGTATTGAAGCATTTCTTTGAGAGCGGCATTGTATTTTCGCAAATCGCCAGAGCCTTCCAAAGCCGCACGCCGTACGTCACGAATTTCAATTGCCATCGCCTCACGCACCTTCCCCTGATTCAAGAGATCCTCGATATCAGAGCGATATACTGCTGAACCCGATCGGCTACCATGGCTCGAGGTGAGAAGATGGTCGCCTCGAGTCATTTGGATCGCAGGTCCTGCATTCGTCGGCAATCCGTTGACTGAGTTCGGTGGTAAGTGATGCGAATCGAGTCCGTCTCCCCACGGCAACTTCGTATCACCGTGCCGTCCACCCTTTGGGGCGACAACTAAATCGCCTTATGTCACATTTCCGATCTGTGATGCTCCCCACTTCAAGTATTCTTGAAATACCTTATCCACGTCTACCGAACGAATTCGCTGGTCGGCCACAATCACCGAATCGGCGAACTTCTTGACAATGATTCGAGAATCCTCTTTCGAAATTTCAACGATGAGGAGACCAAACCGGTCTGATATTGCCCCCAATCCAATATCATCGAGATGAAACCTGTCCCGAAGATTTGGATTTTGCAATGAAGCTGAACTATAGTCATATTCATAGTCATAAAAGTCCTCATAGAGTTTCTTGAAGACGTCGTCTGAATCGGCACCTGCAAGGTCCGTACGCATCCGATTCCCCTTGCAATCAAGAAATGCCTTTGTGTAGTGCAAGCTATCGCGGAGCCTTATGCGATCCTCCCAGTCACCAATCTCATGATCGTCCACGATGAACCTGAATTGAATCAAAGTCGTTCCCGTGCCTGCCTCAGGCGTAAGTTCGCCCACCTCAATCCCAAACAATGAAGAGCCAAAGATCATTGCAATAGCTCCTTCAAACGGCCCTTCGCATATGGCGTCAGGTTGCGAATTCCGTCTCCGACACCGTCGATTCCGCTGAAATGGACAGTTCCATCATTACTATTTGAGAATCGGTAAATTTGCCCGTCGGCGTTCTTCCCGAACCAATGACGGGCATTTACCGGATCGTCTGGCACGGCTCGACGGTAAACATCAGCGGCGTCATCGGGCAGAAGAGTCTTGTTGCGTCCCAATGTTGCGGCTTCGTGTGCGGGGTTAACCGTGTAGCGAGGCTTAGGACCATTGAACCTCGGTAGTCTCTTTGGGGCATGGATCTACGGCGGTTTTTACATCCAGTCCTTCCTTTTTATTCCAAATTCGAATTCCGCCTGCTCCTTGGCCTTTTCACACGTCTCGTGATAGGTGTCTGCCAATTCCTCGCCACTCTCATTGAAATGCATCAAATAAAAGCCGGGATCACTGTCGAATTGGAGTATCCGCAATTCAAATGTAGGTTCGACTACGATTCCATTCACCGTGTGCCTCGTACTACCGGTTGGCTGATGTTCTGGTCGTAGTCGAACTTGGTTAATGATTTTCTCTCCTGTATCGCTCATTTGAATATCTCCACAACTGAGTTTTCGATCACACGCCCAAATTCGTCCAATGCCTCGAAATGTGCATGGTGATTTGCTGGGTTTCGGACTTCATGTGCGCCATACCGAAACTGACGTAACCCATCGGCGGACACATACCGCCCCGGCGATAGTTCCCGATATCCCGATCCGAGATAGTCGGTTGCTCGGTCAAGCACCGCATCCTCATGCAGTCGTCCTGCTGGAAACTCAGGGGCGCGCCCAAGTCGTCGTACAGGTGGCACTGCACCCTTTGGGGCATCACAATCCGCGTTCTTTTTACTCTTGCTCATATTATGGGCAAGGACGTTTGCTTTGGCAACTAAGAACTGGTGGTCGTGTTCAACTGTTAGGTTGTGGACGACCGTTGATGCCGGTGGCAGATGCTGTATGGCGATCACTCGAACGAGACTGCCTGGTTGCTTCAAGTTAGAAGCCAGCGGTTCGTCTATTTCCAGTTCACTCGCCGACACCCAAGCCTGGCGACGGGCGCTAAATAGTCTGTGCTCTGGAGTGCAATAG
>JBDNHU010000259.1:0-22862 GCA_041688615.1 Mariniblastus sp.
AGGTTCTTGTCCACATAGAGCGTGCTCAGGTATTTGGAATCGAAGCCGGTGAGGAGCATGTCCACCACGATGGTGATGTCGATCTTCTGCGCATGAGGGTGGTCGGCGTTGGGCCACTGCTGGTCTTTGATGCGCTTTTGCACATCCTGATAGTAGAGGTCGAACTCGCTGATGGTATGATTGGAGCCGTAGCGGGTGTTGTAATCGGCGAGGATGGCCTTGAGGGCGGCCTTTTTCTGTTCGGGCTCAACTTCGTTGTCCGCTTTTTCTTGCGGCAGGTCTTCCTGGATCTGCTTGACGTCGCTGTTCCCTTCTGCCGGAGGCGAAAAGACGCAGGCGATGTTTAGCGGCCTGAACTGGGGATCGGCGGCCTGTTTCTCCGCCTGCATCGTTTTGAACAGCCCGTAGAATTCGATGGCATCATTGATGGAAGATGTGGCGAGCAGCGCATTGAAGCGGCGTCCGCCCGTCGCGGCGTCGTGCTTGCTGAGGATGGCTTCGATGACGGCGCGTTTGGCAAGAGCTTCCCCGGGCTTGCGTGGCTTCTGGCCCGCTTCTTGTTTCGGCTTGAAGTAGTCGACGTGGAAGCGGAGAACGTTTCCGTCCTCAATGGCGTGGGTGATGGTGTAGGCATGGAGTTGCTTTTGGAAAAGCTCCTCGGTGGTGTGCATCGAGGCCTGTTGGTCCTCGATCTTCACGCGGATAGAGTTTTCTTCAAAGATGGGTGTGCCCGTGAAGCCGAAGAGCTGCGCTTTGGGGAAGAACTCTTTGATGGCTTTGTGGTTGTCGCCGAACTGCGAGCGGTGGCATTCGTCGAAGATGAAGGCGATGCGTTTGTCTTGCAGCGGCTCCAGCATTTCCTTGTAGGTCGGCTGATCGTTCTTCTTCCGCTGTTGGTTGCGTTTGCTGGTTTCGTCTAGCGCCAGGCCGAGCTTTTGGATGGTGGTTACGATCACCTTGTCCGCGTAATCGTCGGAAACCAGTCGCCGGACCAGCGCGGCAGTGTTGGTGTTCTCCTCGACGCAGCCTTCCTGGAAGCGGTTGAATTCCTCGCGGGTCTGGCGATCCAGGTCTTTGCGGTCGACGACGAAAAGGCATTTTTCGATGTCTGGGTTATCCTTCAGCAATGTCGATGCTTTGAAGGAAGTCAGCGTCTTGCCGCTGCCGGTGGTGTGCCAGATATAGCCGTTGCCGCTGTCCTGCTGGATGCAGGTCACGAGATGCTTCACCGCATAGACCTGATAGGGTCGCATCATGAGCAGCTTTTGCTCGCTGGCGATGAGTACCATGTAGCGGCTGATGGTCTGGGCGAGCGTGCATTTCACCAGGAAGGTCGTGGCGAAGTCGTCGAGGTGGGTGATCTTCTTATTCGCCTCGTTGGCGAACTGGTAGATGGGCAGGAAACGCTCGTCGGCGTTGAAGGTGAAGTGGCGGGCGTTGTTGTTGGCGAAGTAATAGGTGTTGTCTCGATTGCTGACGATGAAGAGCTGGAGGAAGCAAAGGAGCGTCTTGGTGTAGCCGTTGCCGGGGTCGTTTTTGTACTCGACGATCTGCTCCATGGCCCGCCGTGGATGGATGCCGAGGGTTTTCAGCTCGATCTGCACGACCGGGACGCCGTTGATGAGGATGAGCACATCGTAACGGTGGTGGCTGTTGTCGGTGTTGATGCGGAGCTGGTTGACGGCTTCGAAGGTGTTTTTGCACCAGTCCTTGATGTTGACCAAGGTGTAGTTCAGCGGTGTGCCGTCGTCACGAGTAAAGGCGTTGATCTGGCGGAGCGTCTTGGCAGCGGTGAAAACATCGGAGGTGACGATCTCGTCAAACAGCCGGGCGAACTCAGTATCAGTGAGGCGGACTCGGTTCAGGGCCTCGAACTTCTCACGGAAATTCTGCTCCAGCGTGGCGCGATCTCGAATATCCGGGCGAAGAGTATATTTGAGACCGTCGAGTCTCGTTAGGAACTCCGTTTCGATGTCTTGCTCCCTAACCAAGGACGTTACTACGTCGGCTTGTTTCTTGTAGGGAACGTTTGGGGGCATTGCAGGAAACCGAATAAAGGAGAGCTGGGAAACGCAGCCGAACGCTAAGCCATAGGTTTTTACTACCGGAGTTTATTCACTGAAATAGGACGGCCAAAGCAACGTTGGAATTTCTCGCGCCGCCCCGATGTACTGGTCTTCAGCAGCAGCAGTAGTAGTTTAGAGGTGTTCAGTGAATTTGGTCATTTAGGTTTTTCTCACTGGCTTGCCACACGAGTCCAGAGACGCCGATAGCTTAGCAAACCCAGCCCTGTTACGATACGCCAGAGTCTTTTACGCTGGCTTCCAGTAGATATAATTACCCAACCGCATCGCTTACATGAATCCCTTGTACGCGGTCGCGTGCGTTTCCAATTCGCCATAGTGTCGGCCATCCGCAATCGGAGGCCGAGCAAGAAGCGTTCAAAGACCAGCGACTGTTCTGGTTCTGCTTGAAGATTGGCTGCCACTTGGGACAATGATTGGTTAGACTTCAGTGGCATGACTGGGCTCTTGTTTTGATAGATCGAGTATCGAAGTTCAATCCATCAGAACGGAGTTTGGTCATGTTTGTAAGCCTCATCGGCATAGAAAGTGCTTGCTCACTTTTGCTAGCACTGCCCGTAGTGACAGCAAAGCGACCCAGAGGCTACCCGTAGCGATAAAAGGCTTAACCACGCGGCATTCGGGTCAGGACTCATTGAAAAATCAAAAACCAAAATTGGTGCCATCCGCGATGGGTGGAAACCAAAATCGGTGCCTTGCGAGTACATTATAATGCCTGGCACCCATTTCCCCATTTCAATTTCCATTTACCCATTTCCATCCATTTGGGTTTCCTGTTTTTTATTGATGAACCTTATCGCGTGTGCTGTGATGGTTCGCGATCCCAGCAGCCTAGTGCAGCGTCAATATTTGATATTGGGGTAGAGTGTTTTGAGTTTCAAGCGTGCTTGGTCGATTTGGAATTGCCAATCGACGCCACGTTGCTTTTGATTGGAGCGTTGCGTCCAGGCTTTGGTTTCTGATTTCAACTTGGTGATAGTGGGGAAGCGACGACCAGCTACACATTGACGTGTCATCGAGCTCAATTCGTTTTCAGCAGCATTAAGCCAGCTGCCGTGTTTGGGTGTGTATCGAAACTCGATCCTCTTTACCAAGGACCGGGCTTTCTCTGGCTTGAAGATTTCGTAAAAAGCGCCTTTGGTGTGCGTGTTGAGGTTGTCACAGATCAGGACGATCTTCTCTGCGTCCTTGTATCGCCCCGTCAGCAGAGACTCCATTTCCCGTGCCCAATCGATTTTGGTTCGTCGGTCCCGGACGCTGACTTGACGCCAGCCCGCCAGAGGTTCGGTAAACATAAAAACACATGCTGTTCCGCATCGTTCGTACTCGTAGTCAACAAGCTGGGGCCGCTGGCCCGTGGCCGGGATCGTCGTTCGGGTTTCCTTGTGAAGCTGAATCGGTTGCTCATCCATGCAGATCACTGGAACCTTGGGATTGTACGGCTCTTCGTACGTATCAAAGACTTCCTCCATGCAAGCAACAAGCTCACTGTCGGCTTCTGGAGGAATCACCCAGTATTGAATTTTGCGGTTAGTCATGCCGTTTTTTAAGCGTCTTTCGGACGGTCTCGTGACTGATGGTATCGGTCAGCCCAAGTTCTACCACGCGTTCTGCCAAAAGTCGAAGTGACCAGTTGGCGAATCCTTTGGGAGGTTTACCCAATCGAATAGCAATCAATTTTGCTTCTTTCTTCCCATCCAGCTTTTTCAAGACCGGCGGTGTCTCCCGTTTCTTGCCGTGAAACGCAGGTTCGAAGCCCTCGGTCACCAAGCGTTTACGCAGGTTCTCGATTGTTTGTATCTGACAAGAAAATGCGTCGGCGATTTTCGCGTCGGTCCAACCTGGACCATTCACATCCGCCTTCAACAAGATTCTGGCTCGACGCGCTTTCTGCGACGAGCCTTTGAGCGACTTGACTGCTTCCAACAACTCTTGACGTTCCGTCCTGGAAAGTCGAACAATATACTTTTTAATCATCGGGGCCTCCTTGAGTTAAACAAGGATCCCCGAAAAACTCATCTTTTCCAACCCCAATCTCTAGCTTTGACGCTGCACTAGATTCCGCCTGGTTCAATCAAGCAACAGCGGAAGAAACGTAGAAAGGCAGAGATGGAAGGGATCGGGTGCTTCAAGGCGGACGGTCGCTTGATGAAATCGATGGACGCGATGGCCAAGGAAACCACGTCAGGAGTTGCGTCTTGCAGTGGGTGGGTAACTCTGGTCAGTGCTGCATTGGGCAAGTGACAAAGTAAACGCTTTGCGATTCAGAATCTGCTTGCAATGGACCTTGCGATACGTGAAAATCTCCTTGTCAATCGTTAGGCATCCGCTGTGCCAATTGTGACGTTAACATCTACGAGTAAATTGCCATGAGCGTTAGTTGGACCAAGGGGACTTTAGTCGGCAAGACGGTATGGGCGCCCGGTCTGTTTACGCTACATGTCCAATGTCCTGGAGTGCAACCATTCGAGCCAGGTCAATTTTTGCACTTGGCACTGGATGTGGGCGGGGAGCAAGTTCACCGCCCTTATTCGGTCGCTTCGCCGCACGGTGATATCTTAGACTTTTTTATCGTCACAGTTCCTGAGGGGCAATTGTCGCCAAGATTAGAGGCTTTGCAGGTTGGGGATCAGGTTGAAGTCAGTGAGAAAGCGGCTGGCGGGTTTATCTTGGATAAGGCGGCGCCTCTTGATGATCTTTGGCTTTTTGCCACGGGTACAGGATTGGCTCCTTACATTGCGATGCTCCGAACCGAGATGCCGTGGCAGCGTTTCCGAAAGATAGTATTGATTCACGGCGTTCGCAATGCTTCCGACTTGGCGTACTTGGAAGAAATCCGAAAGTGGAAGAACGATTTTGGTGAACAATTCCAGTACCTTGGTTGCCTTAGTCGGGATCAGGCCGAAGGATGTCTTAGCGGTCGGACCACCGACCTGCTGGACGACGGCTGTTTGGAAGCCGCGGTCGGTTTGACCATTGCTGCCCAGGCATCGGTGGTGATGATCTGTGGGAATCCAGCGATGTTGGAGCAGTTAGAGGCGATTCTGATTGATAGATCGCTGGTCAAAGCACGGCACAGTAAGCCCGGCAACCTCATTTCTGAACGATATTGGTAGGTATTTTTCGGCTTTTTACGCCAGCGGTCCGAGGTATGGCCGTCTATCGGAACTTGGCTATTTTACGTTACGATAGGGGCTGGCATTGGCTGAAATTCGTAAAGCCAAATCGGGTCAAAAAGTCGTTTGAAATGAAGTGATAGAAGCATGAGCCTGTTGGAAGGTCTTGAACATATCGTCGAAGAGAATACTCCGTTGGCGCCGTATACTCGGTTACGTCTGGGGGGATTGGCTGCCTATTTTGCTCAGCCCACCAACCAAAGTGAGCTGGCTGAATTGATCAAACGCTTTTCCGCGCATGAAATCCCAATCAAGTTATTGGGCAACGGTGCCAACGTCTTGGTTCCCGACGAAGGTTTCGGAGGATTGGTGATTCGCCTTTCGGCACCTGAATTTACGGAAATCAAAGTCATAGGTAAGACGATGATCGCTGGCGGTGGAGTGCAGTTATCGCATTTGGTGTCGACAGCGGTTCGCGAAGGCTTTACCGGGCCTGAACAATTGGTGGGCATACCTGGCACCGTTGGCGGTGCGTTGCATCAAAATACGTCAGCACACGGCGGGAATATCGGCGCTTGGGTTCGGCAGGCGACTGTGCTGACCGGCAAAGGCGAAGTCTTGGTCCGGCAGACGGAAGATCTAAATTTTAGTTATCGCCAAAGTAGCTTGAACGAATTGGCAATTTTGTCGGCTGAATTCGAATTTGAAACCGAACCTGCGGATGTATTGCTCAAACGAATGCAAAAGTTGTGGATTGTTCGCAAGTCCAAGCAACCGATGTTGGATGAGTCCTGTGCTTACGTGTTTAAAGATCACGGGGGATCCACTGCGACACAGTTGATTGAGAGTGCTGGGGTTCAGGGGGCTCGGGTGGGTGGCGTTGAAATTTCTGACCGCGATCCCAATTTCTTTGTGGTACGCGAAAACGCAACCAGTGGCGATTTTTTGAAGCTGGTGGAACTAGTGAAGGCCCAGGTTTCTGACCGGCTTTCGATCGAACTGGAATTGGGTGTCGACGTTTGGTAACGCGTCCTTGGTAACGCGTCCTTGGCAAAGCGTCCTTGGCAAAGCACGGTTACGATCGGCTGCCGCAGGTGCTGCCGCTGGTGATGCCTGACCGCCCAACATTCGACTGGCCCGGCGGTACATTGTTGATCAGGCGGCTGTTCTGGGTTGGGTCGGTGAATTTGGGTCGGTGAATCTGGGGCGGGGCGAGCCTGAGGCGACCGAGGGTCTAGCGCCAGGGCTGGCGATTGTACCGCTGGCTTGGGTTGCGCAAAGTCAGCCGTTCGGATTATCCTTGTTCGGGTTTAAGAAATAAGCAACTTCGCTGTTTGAACCGATAACACTCACTAGTGGGCGATCGATTGCGATCGATCGGGTCCCTTTGAACACGGTTAGCTTCTTTTGGAATATAGGCATTTTTCGCGTGGCCGCAAAATCAAAAAAGCAGACGGTTTCTTTGGAGAACCGTAACACTGTCGCAAAAGTTCTGACCAATCCCATGGTCTTAGTTCTGTTGATCACCGCCGGCGGCGTGGTCTTGGCGGGTAAATTTTGGGCCGATTATCGCAAATCGCTACAAGGGGATGCCAGGTTCTCGGTTTCTATCCAGCAGGTGGTTTTGACCCCCAAGCCCGCTTGGGTCCAGAGTGATCTTCAACAGGCCTTCTTTTCGAAGTTCCAGTGGGAAGGTCGTTCTTTATTGGATGAAAACCTTGTTGTTGATATCGCTGAACATGTGCAACGGCAGCCTTGGGTTGAAAAAGTACTAAAGGTTCAAAAGGCGATCAATGGCGTGCAGGTCAAGGTTGTCTACCGCCAGCCGGTGGCAATGGTGGAATTGCCACCAGACTTTTTGATGCCGGTCGACCGCAATGGTGTCGTGCTGGACAGTCGTGAATTTACCATGGAGCAATCGGATAAGTTCTTGCGGATTTCTATTCGAGACTTGCCCAAGTCGGATTTGTTGCTAGGTCAGGCTTGGCCAGATGGCCGCGTTCCGGACGCCGCTGTTCTAGCGGGCGTGCTGCAGGCAAACGCATGGCAATCGCAAGTCAGGGGAATCTACGGATTTAGTCGCCCAGTGGTTAATGGCCCAATGGCCGGCGATAGTCTGAATGCAACACAGGACCGGGCAGCCTTGGATACGGAATTTCTGCTTTCAACCGTCAACCGGAATGAAATCATTTGGGGCCATGCGATTGGGAAAGAAACCAGTGGCGAAGCGCCGGCAGCCGAAAAAATCGCCGGCCTAAGAACGTTCTTACAGCAAAATGGGCCAATCGATCAATGGCACCAACTGCCTACTAGTTCGGGAAATGTGCTGGACCTGCGAACTGGTAAGCTTGTGCTATTGAAAACCAGTCTAACGGCAAGGAACATACCTGGACGTTATTAATCGAGCTGTTTCCAATCACTTGCATTTAGTTCAGATTTGCAGGGCTGTGCCCGCGCTGGGAAATGGTAGATCACTGGCCGCTAAGGCGATCGCGCGCTTCGAAGATGAAGGCCTGGTCTTTGCCGTTGTCTTGAAATTCTGGCGTGAGCGCCCCGGCGTTTGCGGTCAAAGGTCGACGACGTGCCCTTGGGGATTGAATGAATCCTGGAAAGTGAGTCTGGATCGAAAATGCCGTTGGGTCAAATCGAATCGGTTTCGGAAGCTTCCGACTGCCCAATCAGGTTTTCGGTCGAGAGTTTTTCGTTGGTTTTTGTGGTCGATGGGACGTCGTGGTTCTGACCAGATTCGACGGGACCTTCCATGGCGTGACCTTCCATGGCGTGACCTTCCATGGCGTGACCTTCCATTGCGCGACCTTCCATTGCGCGACCTTCCATGGCGTGACCAAGTTCTTCGCGAATGACTGCGAAGTCACGTGGGGCTTCAATTCCAAGTCGAACGGTTCCTCCGTTGAAACGAACGACCGTCACAACAATTTCGTCACCGATCAGGATGCGTTCACCGGGTTTGCGGCTGAGAACTAGCATTCGGGTTTTCCTTATAGGTAAGTCACCCATTTTGCAAAATCGTAGCACGATGCTTATGGCAGGCAGCGATTGCTGCTGATCGTCTTGCCCAATCCAATCTCAATAGCCTAGGGTTGCGCCGAGCGGTTTTCAACTGACCTGGATATAAAATCGGCTGGCAATTCGTCCTGCGAAAAGACTGCAGGCGATTCTGGACTTTCGAATTAACAGGTTATTTGATGTTTTTGGGGTGAAATTTGCCCGAAAATGATCTGCTGGGGCCGTATCATTAGATCTCCCTGATGTCGCTTGATATTCACAGACGACAATCCATGTTCCAAACAGCAGCCTGACGGAGGTCAAGCGTTCCATGTCGGAAAAACCTGTGATAAGTGAGAAAGCTTGGCAATTAATGGCCGAGGCGAAGATTCGCAACGCAATGACCGAAGGCGATTTTTTAGACCTGCCTGGTTTTGGCAAGCCCGTGTCGGCGATTGACGACGCAGTGGATGCCGAAATGGGCTGGATCAAGGACGAATTGGTACGAGGGGAAAGCGATGCATTGCCACCTGCTTTGGATTTGAAACGGCAGGTTGCTAGAAAGTTGCTGAACATTCTGGAACTGAAAACCAAAGAAGAAGTTGTCGTGGCGGTGGATCAGTTGAATGACATAATCAATTCGGCGAACGTGAATATAAAATGGGGGCCGCCGTCGACAACCCAGCCAGTTGAATTGGATGCGGTACTTCACCGGTGGAAAATCCGCGGAAATCGCTGAGCCTGCAATCGGTAAGTGCGGCTGTGATCATCCTGTCAAACGGGACTTGATGGAACGCTCTTAAATTTGCGGCCGAAAACTGCCGCCACCTAGGAAAGATTGATGATTTTCAAAATTGCCGGCGTGCAGATGGATGTAATGCAAGCGGACGTTGAGCGTAACTTGGCAAAGATTGAAGCCTACGCCCGTCAAGCCGCTGCCGCCCAGGCAAAGTTGGTGGTTTTCCCCGAATGTGCACTCAATGGATATTGCTACGACAGTCAACAGGAAGCAGAGCAAGCGGCCATTGAAGTGGACCACCCTGCCCTGTTGTCACTTCAGGAATTAAGTCAACAACTTCAGATCGCGATTTGCTGTGGCGTTTTGCTGCGTGATTCTGACGGCCAGGTTCGCAATGCAGTCGCGACCTTCGTCGATGGTCAATGGGTTGATACTTATTTCAAAATCCACTTACCGTTTCTGGGGGTCGATCGGTTTGTTTGCCCTGGCCAGCAGATTCATCGATTGATTGAAATTGCCGGCGTGAAGATTGGCATCCACATCTGCTATGAGGGAGGGTTTCCCGAAGTGGCTAGGTGCCTGGCCCTGAATGGGGCGGATTTGATCCTGTTGCCGACAAATTGGCCTCCGGGATCGGGCGTCTCTTGGAAGGTGATTCCCGCCTGCCGCTCGATTGAAAACCGAGTGTATTTCATGGCGGTCAACCGGGTCGGTGTCGAACGTCAAACGCCATTTACAGGCAATAGTTCCGTGTGTGATGTCGCAGGGAACGTGATCGATTCCTTGGAAGGAACCGCCGAGGGGATTATTTACGCAGAAATAGACCCGCAGCAAGCACGTGATAAGAAAATTGTGCATCAGGCCGGCGTTTATGAGGTGGATAGAATCGGCGACAGGCGACCCGACCTTTACGGAAGGGTCACGCAGGTTCCGTCTTAATCGGAATTCATGTTCGACAAGCAACCCCAGTGGTCAACCCCAGAACATCAACCCCAGACATCCCAACCCCAGACATCCCAACCCCAGACATCCCAGCCCCAGACATCCCAACCCTGGACACCAGCCCAATGGTGAAGCTATGGCGACCAAGTCGATCGACCGCTAGTGAAACTGACTGGCCAAACTTGCTGTCGAAAAAACTGAATCTGGACCCAACGTGCGGTCCGGTTCGCACTATGGTGGCGTGGCATCCGTTTTTCAGTTTCGCAAATATTTGTCGAACCAGTCGATCAATGCCTTTTCGGCTCGGGTTTTGTCTTTGCCTTGAAATCCATGCGAGGCACCTTCGATAACAATCAAGTCGCATGGCACTTTTTGTTCGTCTAGTTTTTCTTTCAATCGTTGGCTGTGTTTCAAGGGAACAAGACGGTCCTGGTCGCCGTGAATCAATAGCGTTGGTGCATCGTCTTGGGACGCCTGAAGTTCGGGAGAGACGTCGTCCGCTAGTTCTTTGTCAAAATCCAAGGCTGGAAAATCGCGAATGGAGTTTGGGCTGCTGACATAATCTCGTAAGTCCGTTGGTGGAAAGTAGGCAACGACCGCAGCGACTCGTTGACTCTTTCTACCGGTCATGCCCAGCATTGTTGACAAATGCCCGCCCGCGCTGGCGCCACAAACGCCCAGCTTTTCCGGGTCGACGCCAAATTCTTTGGCATTCTTGCGAATGTTTTGAATGGCAGATCGCACATCGTTTACCGCTTCGGGAACTTTGTATTTGGGAGCACTGCCATGACGAACAAAAAAGACGGTGTAGCCAGATTTGAGTAGGCTGTCAAATAGCGAATCATTGATGGCCAGTTTAGGAGGGAACCAACGGGAATTCCACCCGCCAGAAACCATAAAGCATACGCCGCAACCGTTGGGTGTCTTGGGCTTGACCACATCGTAAGTGAGAGCCATTCCGTCTTTGTGTCCGTAAACAAAATCGGGAACGATGTCCACCGTCACCTGGTCAGAATCCTGCTTGTCAGATTCTGCCTGTTTGGCAATCGCTGGCGAATTCAGTAGAACATTCAGAGTGATTGCTAAGGCAAGCACCCAGGCGAATCGGGCTGTGGCTGACTGGGTGACTGAATTTATTGGCGATCGCAAGTTAGAATCCTCTCATTTTGAAACCTACTGGATTTGGACGGGCGTTGTTACCGTTTGGCGTTGTTAAATTTCGGCGGCATAGGTTTAGCATCGGCGGCTAGGTTTAGCATCGGAGCGATCGTTTGGTAGCCAATCCGGTAGTGGGGCTGGCTAATGGAAACCGATCAATAGTTTACACAATTTTAGCCAGCCGTCGGGCTTGGTGGGATAAATAATGAAAGCTTCATCCGAATTCCGCAGTGCGGCGTCAATGGAAACTTTGGCGGCGCGAAGCCGAATCGTACAGCAGATACGATCATTTTTTTTGCAGCGTGAATTTTTTGAAGTGCAGACCCCTCTGCTGTCCCAAGAATCGGTCATTGATTTATATTTGGACCCAATCGTCGTGCCCAGCGAATTAGATGGAGCGACCGAACGCTTTTTGCAAACGTCGCCCGAATTCGGTATGAAGCGTTTGTTAGCGTCGGGGGCGGAAGCGATCTTTCAAATGGCTCAGGCTTTTCGTGCAGGCGAACTTGGGCCAATGCACAATCCTGAATTCACAATGCTGGAATGGTACCGCGTGGGGGACGACTATGAAAAAGGTCGGCGTTTGCTAAGCGACTTTGCCGACTGTATGTTTCAAGGGTTCGAAATAGGAACACGCTTAGAACCTTCCCGGTCTTGCAAGGAAACGACGTTTCGGGAAGCATTTTTGACACACGCGAAGGTTGATCCATTCGCCCAGTCGACCGCAAAGTTATTGGAAATGGCTCAGGCGTTGGGACTGATGATCAACGCGAAATCAGACATGCCCAGCGATGATTCCGATGGTGATTCCGATGGTGATTTTGGCGATGAGATATTTATGGATTTGCAGTCAGATTTACTGAGACGCGACGTTGTCAATTTCCTGTGGGCAACGTTGGTGGATCCGCATTTGGGCAAACATGGCCCAGAGATCGTGTTTGATTGGCCAGCTTCTGAAGCAGCCCTTGCGCGAACAACGGATGTTTTGGATTCCGACGGTTTGAGCTACGCGGTTGCCCAGCGATTCGAACTTTATTTCGCTGGCGTTGAACTTGCCAACGGCTACTATGAACTATTGGATGCGGATGTGTTGGCGGCCAGGAATCAGAAGGCAAATCGTCAACGGTCAATGACGGGAAAGCGTCAGTTGCCAGCCAACGACCGGTTGTTGGCGGCAATGCAAAGTGGGTTTCCTCAATGCAGTGGTGTGGCATTGGGTGTGGATCGGTTGGCGATGGTTCTGCTTGGAAAGACTGAAATTCAACAAGTGCTGGCCTTCGCTTGGGAAGTGGCTTGAGACATATTCCAAGAATTTAGCCTTTAGGTCGCCACCAAGGTAATTTAGGGCCGGGCAAAACCTGGTTCCATTTGACCGATTGGCGTTTGGCAATGCGTGATCAAGAATAGTTTTCGGACCGTAGACAAGAAAGTAGTGCATGTCAGTTTCACTGGTGGATATCAAGAAACATCGTTGGAATAACTTAATCACAAGTACCTTGTTGATCGTTGGAATCAGCTGTTTACTGATGGTGGCGGTCCATCTATTTTTTCGTTTGTCATGGGGTTCGTCATTGATTACCGTGACCTGTGCGACCTTGTTTTCATTTTTTGGACCAAAGATCTCGCCTTCGGTCGTTTTAAAAATGTACAAGGCCCGGGAGGTTCGTCCTGATCAAGAACCTGCATTGTTGGCGGCGTTCGCGGAGCTATCACAAAAGGCACAGTTGGAGCATATTCCACGACTTTATTATATTCCTTCGCGTTTGCCCAACGCGTTTGCGATTGGCACCGATCGCTTGGCGTCAGTGGCTGTAACCGACGGCTTGTTTCGCAGCCTGAGTCGCCGCGAATTGTTGGCGGTATTGGCCCACGAAATTGCGCACATACGGCACCATGACTTGTACCTTTTGGGGGTGGCAGATTCTCTAAGTCGAATGACTTCGCTGGTTTCGAGACTGGGTTTAATGTTAGCGATTTTGTGGATACCTTTTGTTCTGTTTGGCGGCAAGGGTTTTGGATTTTGGGGCTTAGCATTTTTGATTCTAGCGCCAACGATAAGTAGCTTGTTGCAATTGGCCTTGTCGCGTTCGCGTGAATACGATGCCGACATTGGAGCGGTCAGTTTAACCGGCGACCCTGAAGGTTTGGCGTCAGCACTATTCAAGATTGAAAAGATGGTGAAGCCGACGTGGTGGCAACAGATTTTTGTGCCTGGCGACAGTCCAGAGCCGGCTTGTTTGCGAACCCACCCTCCGACCAAGGATCGTATCCACCGTTTGATGGAATTAAAGGCGCGGAACGAATCACAAACGGATCCTTTGGAACTTCCGTCAATCGATTGGATTGAACACTCTTCGCAATCGCGGTCTGCCCCTAACTCGCTTAGAAGAATTAGAGAACGTCCCAAATGGCATCTCAACGGGTTACGCTACTAAGTGGTTCTGTTGAACGATTGTGCGATAGAAGTGCCAGGCATTAATTTTGTTTGGCCTGACCTTCCTAAGGCGTCGGTAGCGTGTTGGTGGATTTTTGCATTGATCAAGAAACAGCCAAGACCTTGATGCGTGTTCACGTATCAAGGTCTTGGCCTATGAATTTGCAGATGGCCTTAGAACAAGCGGTTAAACTCTGGCAGCCCAGCGGACGAACTTTCGACGGGTTGCGATTGGTCTAATTGGCGAAGCGCCTCTTGGTTCACTCGTGTTTGCTTTTCGCTTTCAAGGTACTGAGTGGTTTTCGCAATTTCAGCACCGGCCTGGTTTCGCTGGGTTTGAACATCTTGACTTAGTGCTTGGGCCGACAATTGCAGGTGGTCGGCCGTGTCAGAACTGGTTATCGGCGTAACGTCTTTTGGCGGTTTGTCGATTGAAACCGAGGCCCCAGGTACAAGCTTGGCCGCTGTGTTTGGCGAACTTTCTAAATCGATTGCAGTCGTTTCCGGGAACTGGCCGGGGGGCTTGGCAACTGGCGGATGGGACTCCCGGTAGCTGGCAAGAGGTAGAGTGCCGGACGCGTCTGCCGCTTGAATTAGGTTCTGTTCCTGGCTTTTAGCCGACGCCAAAGGCCCGCTTTCTACAGTTGTTGGCTCTAGAATTACGACGTCGTCCACAGGCTGTTGCCGAAACAACTGTTGACTGAATTCGTAAGCGCCCAAAGGAAGTTCGACTTTATCGACCTCTTTCGACTTTTGAGCATTCTGACCAAGGCTGGACGGTTTTACCCCGTTGGCTTGGCCACCAAACCCAGACGAATTGACAGGTGAACTGGTTGTCATCATGGTCACACGCTAGAAGGCGTTGTACGCGCCCTTTCCAAAAACATAATCGGGAAAATTTCAGAAACCGCGGGAAAGATAGGATGTGATTTTGACAGGGTGGAAAATTTACCGCGTTTGCTTGCAAGAAACCAATGATACTGGGCCGCTTGTAGCGAATTTTCGGATCATGGCGTCAGGTCGCCAAGTGGCCAGGCGTAATTAGGGTGCCAAGCATCTGAGTGACCTTCAGTACCCAATCGAACGCCCATCCCAGCGAAATGTCGGAAACAAGGGGAGAACCAACCCTCCTGGAATGGTGCCTTGTGGTTGCCGCAGAAGTTATTGCCACCGGCGCAGTCGTATCGACATGGTTAGTCAGCGAATATTGTTCGAAGAAGATAGGCTTGGGGTCCGAGTCCCAAGCGAATTTCGGCGCCGACCATTTGAGTGATCAAAATTGGTTGCGATTGAAAAGCGGAGTGCGTGTAAGTACACGTGCACGAGTGTAGACGTCCGTCATTTTGCAATGGAGTTTGATTTGACGGAAAATCCATACTTCGTGGTCAGTCAACGTTGACGTATCTGCGCACACGACGTCGACGGCGGGTCCGTAGATTTCCACCTTCGCCTTCTTCGAAGTAGTATCCGCCTAGCAAGCGGTACGTAGTCAGTAGCAAAAATGCACCGGCGATGCCCACCAAGAAACCTTGCATGCTTAGCGGTTTGATGTCGGCACCTTTTTGCCAAAACTGCAGGAAGCCGCACCCGAACAGCGATCCCAAGATGCCTAGAATAACGGTCACGATGGAACCACCTGGATCGCGACCAGGCATGATCGCTTTGGCAGCCAAGCCAATCACGGTTCCGAACCCGATCCACAGCAAAATGTACTCGGCGACTTGGTCCAGATTGTTGATATTGAAGTTGATGATCGGCATGGTAATCTTCGCTTGCGTTATGTGATCGGCAAATCTTTGTGGCGCGAAATCAAGGCAACCTGTTTTACCAAAAATACCTGTAGCCCCATACCTCGACGTGCGGTGTGCTAGCAAGCACCTAGATTATCATGATGATCCCAGACCCGTCGCATGTCCGAACGGGGACTTAGTCCTTCACAGTGGGACTAGTCTGCAAAGGGATGGAACAAGCTATTGGTTTTGGGGGGGCGAGATTTTAGAATCGCTTGAGCCAGTTTTAGATCGTCCAACGTTGTGATCTTGATGTTAGTGGTTTGCCCGTTCACGATGGAAACAAGATGCCCTGCTTGTTCGATTAGTTGTGAATCATCAGTGAACTGGATCGTTGAATGTTGGTCTTGGTCGGTGGTCGCCGTTTGGGCTAGTTCAATCCACCGCTGGTACGCTTGGACCAACCAGTCTTTTCGAAAGACCTGCGGTGTTTGTGCTGCCCACAGATGCTGTCGATCCACGGTTTGCTGAACTTGTTGATTTTGGGTGGACCGTTTTATTGTGGCGTTGATTGGGTTGGCTAAGACTGCCGCACCTGTTTTTTGAGCTTGATCAAAAACCGCGGAGATCTCATCGGGCGTGACACAAGGTCGGGCCGCGTCATGCACCGCGATGTAATTCGCATTGGAATCTACTTTCTTCAGAGCATTGGCGACTGAATCAAAGCGTTCTTTACCGCCCACTGCCCAATCGATTCCAAGGACCGCCAAGTCCGAGCCGAATCGATCGATGAAGCTCTCTTGGTCGTCGGCGGAAACGACCACGATAACCTGGCAGACCTCTTTGCGATCTAAGAAAAGGTCAGCGGTTCGTAACCAAACCGATCTTCCGTCTAAAGACGAGAAAACCTTCTTTTGTCCAGTGCCTTGGAAGCGGCTACTTTTCCCGGCAGCGGGAAGAATGACGGAGAATTTAGACATGGCAATCTGATTTCTTGAAGATTCAGTCTTAAACGTTAACGCCATGATTCTCGGCGCCGCATCAACGCAAAGGGTAAAGCAAGGTCTGCAGCTGTTGGAGTTGTGTGACGATTTTTTCGGAGCCTTCGCGGCTGGCCAGATTCGCCATTAAATCCGTCAATAAAAGGCGACCGCGAGGCCATCGTACCTGAATTGCTTGGGCGCATTCTTCTAGAATTTGGTACACTCGTGCCCGAGTCAAACCCAGTTCTTCACTTTGGTCGCGGATACCGCGGACTTCAGATTCTAGACCGATGCGATTTCTTACCAGTTCATAGCCTTTTTCACCGATGTCTCGCTTCAACTGTTCCACAATCGGTTTTACGATCGCCTGCTGGATCTTTTTGGCGGTTGGAACTTGTGGTTGAGAGAGCATTTCGTTGAACGCCGCTTCGACTTCAACAACAAACACTGGGTCTAGGCGAACTAAGATATGTCCACCTGCAGGCACATTGGCCAAATGCAAATCGATCATGTAAAAAACTTCTAAAATCGAACGCACTCGTTTGTCGCCATGCGTACGCAGGTGTCGAAGTTCTTCCAAAGAATAAGGCAGGTAGTAGCCAATTGGCGTGAACCAAATGACCGTCGTCATGTCTGTCAGGGCTCGAGCTAATCTACCTAGTGGAACCTGCTGCAACCGGTGACGGGAAACGGTAACTTTCCACTTGGACCATTGGCCTTCGGTCACACTGCGGTGGTTAAACTTCGATAGGGCGTCAAGCAGCGCCACGGCCGTCGCCGGGTTGGTCGAGGCCGATGCGGGAGTGTTTGCGTCGGAATTTTGAGGATCGCCCTCAACGGCACGATTCAATAATTCGATCAGCATTTTCAGCTTTTTTTCGCCGATACCCGCAGTCGAACAAAGTTCTTCAAATGGAGTTTCCAGAATGCCGGCGATGGTACGGTCCATAAATGCCAGAGGTAGGCGACGATCATTTGGCATTGACCAATAAGCCAATGGTTTTCGGCGCCGTTCATCAAACTTAGCATCAAGCAGAGTTTCGCGGACCGCCTGAAAATGTGTGCGCAAACGAAAACTCTCGGCGGTCAGCAGCCCAATCGTTTTTTCTTTCACCAGCATTACCCGTCATCATATTCAAACGCACGCTTGCGCCGCCATTTGACAGCACACAACATGATTTGACCTCAAGCGTTTGAATTGTAATTTTTTTTATATTGTATCGGAAGTTGATCGTTTTGAAACGAGGTGCAGAATGCTAACCAGGAAATTTTACTTGACAAATTAGAGGCCAATTCCTGACCTAGGCTCGTGCACCCACCAATTTGGGTAGGCGGTCGGTCCGCATGTTTGCCGCCCAGGGCGGGATGCCGCGTTATTGACCGCTAATCGCGCCCCAAACGGTTCACAGTTGGGCGTAGCCTTGGTTACCAATCGATGTACGAGCCGTCTTCTGGGATCGTTACATTCAGGTGACCAGCGTTTTTTTTCGCTTGTTGGATCGATGGCGCGCACTGTTCTAGCGGATTCAAGTGAACCAGGGCTAGACGTTTGGCCTTTACCTTCTTCGCGGACGCGATGACTGGCCCCAGGCAACTATGCCCCGTCAGTTGAGCCATTTGAGTGGCACCGTCTTGAAAATAGCATTCGTGGATTAGTAAATCTACATTTTCAAGTTCCGCCAAGTACGGTGAATCAAGGTCGGTGGTCGTATCGGTGACATAGGCAAGCGATCGACCGTCTGCCAATTCCAGGCGAAAGCCGACAGAGCCGCCCGGGTGAGTCAAAGGAAACCAGCGGCATCTAGCTTGCTTTCCGACCTGCATCCAACCTTCGCTTAGTTTTTGATTTTCTAATGCAGCCGATTCAAAAGGTGGTTGCACAGGGAACAGTAACGGGGAAAACAAATGTTCCTTCACCGCCTGAAGCTTCTCTTCTTCGGCCACAACACGAACTTTGACATCTTTGCCTTGCAATATATCAAACAAGAACGTTAAGCCGACAACATGGTCCAGGTGGGCATGCGATAGAAAAATGTCAACGTTTGGCGTCGCAATGAGATCGCCAGCCCGAAACATTCCTGTCCCTGCGTCAAAGATAATGCCTAATTCGGGGATCATGACGCTCATGGTGTGGCGACGTTCGTTGGGATGGTATCCCGCGGTCCCGAGGAAGTGAATCTTCATGATTGATAGCTTCGCAAAATTCTAGTTTGCTGGTGGTTGGATCAACCCTGGCAGGCTTCTACTGCCAGGGTCGCCGTTCTTGTCACTTCATTAGTTGCCATTGCCAAACAATTTTTTGAAACCTTTGTCTAAGCCTTTGTTTAACAATTGGTTGACCGGGTCTACCGCTGGCGGTGTCCCTGTTTGTCCTGAGGTATTTTGACTGCCATTGGACGATGGTATCCCCAAGTTGGGAAGGCCGGACGCAGGTAGTCCAGGAAATTGAGGCAAACCCGAAGCCGGACCGCCAGGGGTGTTTCCTGAAGGCAGAATGCCCTGCAGCGGATTGGAACCATCGGGTAGGCTCAGCTTCTTGTTTAGTTGATCCGAAATTTTCTGTTGACCTTGTTGCAGCAGTCCATTGAGCGGATCGCCACTGCCTCCACTTCCCAGGCTACCTAATCCTGGGACGCCCAACTTTTTTTCCAATTGGTCTCCTACGGCTTTCTGGATGCTGTTGGACACTGCAGTATTGAGTGCCGTTCTTAATTGGGTTGATTGTATCGACGGTTTGGTCAGTGTTCCCGAGATGGGTAACTGCAGGCTTCGCCCAAATGCGTTTGCCAATTGTGGGTTTTTCTGCAAGACATCGTCCGGAATGCTTAATACGGCATTGACCGCGATCGATTGATCAAGGCCCACTTTTCCCGCGGTTACCAAATCGAATCCCTTGATCGACATCTTCAAGTGATCGTGAACGATGGATCCATTTTCAAAGTTCAGCCCAATCGTTTGCTGCGGTATATCGAGCCAAGTCTTCTCTGAAGACGCAGCAACCGCATTAGTGGCCGCATCGGCGGTCGTTTCGTCCAAGCGGTTGGAAGTGCCAACCACCAGATCTTTTAGTGAGTTTTGTTGTCCGTTGCCTCCATTGCCCAGCGCTCCTAAAACCGTGCCAGCCAGATTTTCCAAAGCTTGGGTTCTTTGGCCGCCACCGCTCTGTGCCAGATTGCTGAGGCCACCAAGTCCGCTCGCGTTTAGTGCTGCCGCATCGATGGATCCGCCATCAGCGATCGTCTTTACCGTGGAAATCAACTGGCCAAACTGAATGCCAAGAGGTCCGGGGCCGACCCGCGCACCGTTGATCGTGACTCGGGCCTTGGCAACCATGTTGGTCCAGTCGGAGATGGGAACTTCAATTCCGTCGCTATCGATCGAAAATGTGCCTTGGACGCTTGTGACTTCAGCCAGGAGCGGCGCTGCGTACTTTAGCCAGTTGCGGCAAAGTTGTGGTGTCAATTTAACTTGATTAAAGACGATCCCTTTAGGCATGCGGACCCAAATCGTTTCTCCTCGTAAATCGACTTCCGGAGCCAAATTGACTTGACCTCCACCGGCATCAAACTGCAACGGTTGCATTTGGATCAAGCCGCGAGACATATTCAAAACGATGTCGGCCGGCCCACCTGTTAGGCCCATCCACTGGATCGCTTGCCAGTTGGTGATCCATTTGCCACTCAATTTCTCGATTTCCATCGGACCCGAGACTTCAAATCGATGTTGCGTTAGTCCGTTAACGCTTAGATCGGCCAAAGCTTCCCCTGCCATCGGTCGCACCCAATCGACAATCGCAGCGTTGGCGTTACCGTTGATCTGCACTTGAGGTTGGGTTGCTAATTGCGACAGCGTGCCAGCGAACGCCGCGTTAATTCGTTGGCTGGCGATTGTCAACTTGGGAACATTGACTAGATTCATGTCTGCAGACATCGCCGCATTTCCAACCACCTTGATTTGAGCTTCTTTCGCCCAGGCCGCCAGTTGTCCATTGGGCTGCATTGCGCCTACCCAGGCGTTGTTGATCACACTGTCCAAGGTAATGGTTGACGCTTGATTGTCGCCCGGTGCAAAGTGAATCATGCCCACCAATTCACCACCCAACAGCATTTCATTGTTAGAAACAGCTGGGTTGGCAAGCGTGGGTTCGATCGGCTGATTGTAATTGACCAGCGCGATGGAATCGAAACTAGGTTGCGTTGCCAGTTTCGGCAAGTTTTGCAACGGTTTGGTGGTGGAGCCAAGGCTTGTGTTTTCGTCAACGGCGGTCGCCACTTGCATCAAGTTGATCGTGTGCCAAAGCCGGGCTAAGTCGCCTCGAAAATAGACGTCCCCTTCCAAGGTGGTTGACGTTGGGCCGAACATTACTTTCGTCTTGACAGCACGGGCAGCCAAAGTTGTCCCGGTCAAAGTCAAGTCGCCTGCATGTAGCAATCCATTAGCGTAATGGTAACTGACAGCGCCTGCCGCCTGAATGGTGGGCTCTTGCAAGATCAGACCAAACCCGCGGAAGCCAAAGTTCTGACTCTTGCCATTTAAGTTGTTAAGTAATGCGTACTGATCCATCAAGGTAATGGTTGCCTGAGTTTGGCAGCTGCCGGTGATCGCTAGATCGGTACCCGCCAGTAAGGGCCGAGTCATTTCGAGCCAACTTTCCAGGGGTCCGTCAATGTTGACACTGGCTTCCAGGACCGGCGTTTGACTGACCTGTGCTGGATCAATTTCCCCGCCGGCTAATGTGCTAAAGACCCTGTTCAAACGAGTTAAACTGAGGGGCTTCTTCAGCGACACCAGCATTCCCATTGGAGGCGACGCCACGTCTTGGTTGAGCGAAGCCGCATCTGGATTCTTCGCTGCGGCGCCGGTTCGCAATTGCAAATTTGCGTTTTCGATGGTCACATCCGATTGTGCCAGAAGAGCAGAAATCAGGCCGTATTCCCCAGCGGACGCATTCCCGAATTTGAAGTAGGCTCCGGCATCTAATCGCAGATTCGGATCACGAAGTTCAAAGTATCCTGGGAACACTAGATTCGCATTGGCTAGGTAGACCGAGAATTTTGAATTGATATCAGGCAAGCCAACGGCGGATTGAACCAGCGACCATTCGGCCACCCCTTGGCCTCGACCCTGCATGGTCATTGCAGGCAAGGCAAAAACCTGTTCGATGGCTGACTTCAGACGATCAAAGTCGAATTGGAAATTGATTTTCGCACCGCCGTCGGCTTGGGGTTTCGCCGACGCGCTAAGAAAATTACTGTTGATGGTCAAATCGTCGAACATTGCGGGACGATTGTAGTCGCGGATCGACGCGCTCACTTGAATCGGGTCGGACCAGCGGATACTCTGGTTGCCACTTCGACCCGCGATGTTCTTCGCGGTTGCCTCTACAAATAGTCGAAGGGAACCATCCCCTTCTTGGCGATTAAACACTTGCCAGACCAAATCGCCCTGCTCTAGCACCAGATCACTTCGAAGTTGAAGCGTTTTTGGGAATTGATTGGCCAGATGTGCCAAGTTAATCGCACCGCTGGTCGAAAGGGTCTGAGTGGGAAGCCGGCGAGTCGCTAAAATGTTGTTCAATTGATCGTAGTTAAGGATGCCATCGAAATCCGAGTTTCCAAAATCACCTTTGATCTTCAGTTGGTCAAAGGCAAGCCCCGCAGGATTCATTTCAAAACCGCCCGAAACGTCAAGCATTTGTTGACGAAAGACGTCGCCAGCTAAATAGACAGGGTCGGCGAATGCCAAGCGATCAATGCTGACTTTCGCGGTGGCGACTTGAATGAAATCACCATACCAATTAGATACACCTGAAACGCTTCCGGTGGCCAAGCCGCTTAGTTGCATGTCGGGCATGTAGCGGCGGGCAATCGAACGCCCCAGACTTGCTGCCACTTGATCTAGTTTGGCGGAGAAGGCGATTCCACCCTGTGCCGTACTGACATTGAAGGCGGGTGAATTCTGGCCCGGAATTTTCAAGGTTTGCATCGCTTGGATCAGCGCCGCTTGGTCGCCGATGGTTAAGGTCGCTTGGCATTGGCCGGCAGGCAAGTTTTGGTTGGCGTCCACTAACGATGCGACCGTTTGGATCTGAATGTCGTTCGCATTGTTGCGCACGTGAATTTGGCCGTTAATGCCCGTTGCTAACCAGCGCTGATTGTCGGTTCGGCTTTCCAGCATCGCTTCGCTGTTGGTGATATTGACCACCATTTCAGGAACTTGAGTACTAGACGGTTCGCTGGACGGTTCGCTGAGTTGAAAGATAAAATCTTCCCAGTTGCTGCCATCACTTCGCCAATCCACTCGAGCGGCGGCGCGGTCGATCTCGATTTCACTGATCGCCGCCGTGGAGACAATCTGCCAGAGAGTCTCTTTGGTCTTTAGGGAACCCACTTGGGCCATCAGTGTTCCATCGGGCGCACTCAATCGCACATCGCGAACCCAAACAGGTGACCACCAAGACAAATTTCGTTTGGCAACGTTCAGTGTTCCCCATTTGCTGGGGAAGAATTGACTGATCGCCCAGTCGCCTAAGGACGTATGGCTTACGATTTGGGGTGCAAAGACAGCACCGCCCACCAGCAAACCTAATACGAATAGAACCAAGCGACCACGAGTCAGAAAACTTGACCGTTTCTGAGCGGATTTTTTGCGACGGGATTTATGGACAGAC
>JBDNHU010000260.1:0-5565 GCA_041688615.1 Mariniblastus sp.
ACGTACTCGACGCCGCTGCCCACAAACGGCGACGCGTCAGTCCCGTAGCTAAGATCATCGGCCAGTCGCTTGATCGCGATTTCAAATTGGCGATTATCCAGCGTTTCGAATTGATCTAAAAAAGCTTCCAAAGCAGTACCTATGTTTGTAAAAAGCTTGGTTCATCAATCTGGGCAGACTTCATCAATCTGGGCAGAACTGAGCACTTTTTAGGAACCATCGGTCCCCGGCAAACGATTTGGAAGCGGGGGTACGGATACCCTTCGCCCTTAGACCGTCCCTGGTGTACCGTTGACGGTTCTACGCTGTCACAGTTTTAACGCCGTTGCGATTGGGACTTGGGATTTCCCCGCCGAAGTCGCGTAGTAATTCTTGTAAAATTTTGGGACCGTTCCATCCGTCCGCTAACGCTTCGTAAGTCAAGCGAATACGATGCAAAATGACATCTTCAGCCAAAGCAAATAAGTCGCCTGGCACCACATATTCGCGTCCGTGAATCAACGCTCGGCCTCTCGCTGCTTTGATCAGCGAAATTCCCGCCCGGGGACTGCAGCCCAATTCTAACAGTGGATGATTTCTGGTGGCGCTGATCAGTTGTAGCACGTGATCAACAAACGCGTCACTGACGTAAATGTCTTGCAAGGCTTCCATTGCTTTAACAATTTCGTTGAATGAACCGACCGGTTCTTTTTCCAAAAGGTCGAATTCAGTTTTCGCGACCGCGCCACGATCTTCGCGGCGAACCCCAAGATGAATGTTTCGCCGCAAGACTTCACGTTCCTCTTCCAGTTTCGGATAACTAAGACGGTGGCACATCATGAAGCGATCTAACTGAGCTTCAGGCAATTCAAAGGTTCCCGCTTGTTCGACAGGGTTCTGAGTTGCAATCACCAAGAATGGGGCCGGCAGCTTAAAGTTTTCGTTGCCGATCGTCACCTTGCGCTCTTGCATCGCTTCTAGCAAGGCGCCTTGGACTTTGGGCGCGGCCCGATTAATTTCGTCTGCCAGAAGTAGATTGGTAAAGACAGGGCCCCTGTGAATTCGAAATTCATTATTACGCTGATCAAGGATCTCGGCTCCAAGGATATCTGAAGGCAACAAGTCGATCGTGAATTGAACTCGGGCAAAATCCAGATCAATCGACTTAGAAAGTACGCTCACCAGTAGCGTCTTGGCCAAACCGGGAACACCTTGAAGCAACAAGTGACCGCCGGTAAGCAGGCTGATCAACATTCGCTCGACCACTTCGTCTTGACCTACAACCACCGTGCCAACTCGATCACGGACGCGTTGCAGAAATTCAGAAGTCTCTTTTAGACGAAGTTTGATTTCCGAGGGCTGGTCAGTAACGGCTTCAGTCATCCAAACAACTCCAGGTGGTTCGTATTAAGAATAAGGCTTCGGAATTGACGTACACGATGGAAAAGACGACCGGCCTGGTCCTATTACCTCGGAAGGAGAAGAAGACCTGCGGACCTGGTTTCAATTTCGATGTCACCCAATGATTTCATTCAAGTATAAGGGACGCTAATAGCAAGACGCTACCAAATTTTGCCGTTTGCCTTTAAATACGTTCGATAGCATCGTTAAGTGCCTGTTTTTCCCGTTGATGCCCCCGGATTGTGCGGGGAATCAGCCTAATCCTCTGTTTTGCAGGCAGCCTGGAGTCAGATCCCAAGCAATCGCTTCCAAAAACAAAGAGCTTCTTACTTCAAGAACTCGACGTCCGCTTGCCTCTGCATCGACGCCCTGGCCGTTCGTGACATCCAAAATTTTATGCGTCGCCGAATGTGCGAAAGTGGCGAGCACCTCATGCCCCGGGTTGTGAACACTAGAAAGAACACTAATGCCAGCAAAACACCAAAACACCAGGAGTAACACCAGTAACACCAGTGCCAGGCATTGGAGTGACTCGAATATCCGGAGTTAACACCAGTGCCAGGCATTGGAGTGGCTAATCGAATTACGAGAAAGATTCGGCAGGATAAATCGGGGAGTAGTCGTGCGGGGTTGGCCGCGATTTTGGAGCGATTGCGAATGAGCGGCCAGGCGTGGGTGGACTACGTGAAGGACTTTGGACGCTGGTTGGGTTGGGCGGTCGGCAAGGAGCAAGCTTTGGTCCAAGAGCGTGACCGATCGGGTCTCCACCAAATGCAATCCCGCCCCCAAGCCACCGCCATCTTCGGCTAACGCTCACCGCGCCGAAGAATCTCCAAGGCTGGCGTTCACCTTTCTGAGCTGACATTCACAGCAGCCCAAAGTCTTAAGCCAGTTCTACCTCGCCAAGATATTTCTACGCGCCCAACCAGCCAATTTCCGCTGCACACCCCCATCCCTCGCGGCTTTCTCCCGCAAAACCCAAGCAAACAGTCTCCAGCACCCCACCCGTCCGCCAAATTCAACCCAAATCCATCACCACTAGCGCGCCTGGCACTTGTATAAACCACTAGCGCGCCTGGCACTTGTATAAACAGTTCGTGGTCGAAAGTTGGTTCGGTCATCACTAGGCTTTCGAGTACGAGTACCGTTGCACTGAGTACGAGTACGATTTCCCACCTGACGAACGCCTGCCATCAGCGGGCCGCGACGAGCGATTCAACCATTGCCAAAAAAGTGACACGCGGCTCCGTTGCATGGCTTTGCTATTCGCCGTACTCATGCTTTAGTCTCAGCTTGTTTGTCAATCCAGGATAAAGTGCAAAGAGCATACACGATAGGTAAAATCCGTAAATGTAGCCAAAAATTTTCAAATCCGACGTGGTAAATGCACCCTTCGGCATCACGTTGGTGAGGATGATGACCGCGTCAACCACCGCGAGCACAAGTATCGCGCAGCACAACGCCACAAGTTGCCCAGATCGAACTATGCGTCCGCATCGGTTCGTGGAGATGTGCCAGACGCCGGCATTGAAACGAAGAAAGAACGCGACAATTGGTAGGATGACAGCCATCACTTCGATGAGTTGCGGGATCTGCGGGATTAGCAAGCTAAGGGCAAATGGCAGGATCCAGATTGCCGCTGGAACGAGGCCATCCCATCCGAGAAAACGGATGAGCCATGTCAGCAGTGGATGTCGTTGCGAATGCTTCATTGCAGTTGTGAGTATTTCAGTCGAATAACGCCTGCGTGGAACGTTAAAAGGTGTCAAGGGAACGTTAAAAGGTGTCAAGTACCGTTTTGGATAAATGGGCAGCCTGAAGGCAAGAACGGTACTTGACACCTTTGTTTTCAAGAGTTGAAAAATCTTAATTAATTAACAATAAATTCCCATTGCAACTCTTGACGGAGCTAATGCGCACCGATAACATCAAATCAACTCTATTATCGAGGTGTAGTGAACTTCGTTTGCTGATGGAATTGGCATATGTTACTTACCGCTGTAAACGCACCCGTGGAAGCCACTCGTTTCATCGACGCAATTCCACCGTTTCCAAGCGAAACGTTCGATGGTCAGGGAATTGTCGTTTGCGGAGGAGGAATCAAGTACGGCGCTTGTGCTTACGTCTTAGTTCGGTTGTTGCGTTATCTCGGCTGCGATCTCCCGATCGAAGTCTGGTGTTTAAATGACGATGAATTTGATCCTAGCTGGATTGAATTGGTTAAGCCCTATGATGTCGAATGCGTCAATGCGGCCGAGGTACTTAAATCGCATCCACATCGTAAACTGGGCGGTTGGGAACTGAAACCATACGCTATTC
The DNA here is from genome assembly GCA_041688615.1 of Mariniblastus sp. GTDB lineage: Bacteria > Planctomycetota > Planctomycetia > Pirellulales > Pirellulaceae > M30B19. The sequence continues at coordinate 3,700 of JBDNHU010000260.1, forward strand.
TCCATAGTAGATTTCGGGAAATTCTGTTCCTAGATGCCGACAACGTTCCCGTCGTTGATCCATCCTTTCTTTTCAATACGCCGCAATACACTCAAACTGGAACATTGTTTTGGCCTGACCCCGAAGATGTTCAAACAGCGGTGACCAATTCCGCCTGGGATGTTTTTGATGTTCCCTATTGCGATTGTCCCGACCAGGAAAGCGGACAGTTGTTAATTGATAAATCTCGTTGTTGGTCGGCACTCAATTTGTGCAACTATTTCAACGAACATTCCAATTTCTACTATCAGTTCGTTTATGGCGACAAAGACACATTCCGGTTTGCTTGGCAACGGATGAATCAGCCGATTTGTTGGCCTGAAAAATTTGCGTCCGGTGAAATCCCATTCGTGTTACTTCAGCACGACTTCGAAGGAAACGTTTTGTTTCAGCACCGATACTTTCACAAATGGTCGTTTTACGGCGACAACACCTCGATTCCTCGCTTTCATCATCAAGAAATATGTTTGCAATTCTTGCAGAAGTTGCGCGAAACTTGGCAGCCACAGCACCATCTCATGAGAAACATTAGCCGATCCGATCGAGAATCAATCAATCGTTTGACAGGTCGGCGTTTTATTTATGAACGCTTTGGGCATAATCGCTGGGAAATTCAACTGGGCGAAAATGCGATGATTGAAGATGGCTACAATCCATCTGCTTATCTTTGGTGGATTGAAGATGGGTCGCTAGCATTGGCCGGAATCAATGGCAAACAAAAACTTCTATGTAGTCGTAACAGCGGTGAAGTCTGGGAAGCCGTACAACAACATGGTCTTCATAAAATAAAAATTCAGGTGCGTCCCCTGGAGAATGGTCCCCTGCAAAGTGAGGCGACCAATGAGATTATGGGGGTTGTTTAAGATTTCAGTTTGCTTGATTCGAGTTTATTAAAACCTTGTACCATAAACTAAAAATGTAACCTTGTATTTGAAAGAGCGCTTGCTTTGACGACTCGATCTAATCCTGATCCTTGTGCATGTTGTGCGGATGAATGTGGTTGCCAATCGGAAAGTTGTAGTGGGGCGGCATGTCCGGTGGATTTATCGCGGGGGATCGTTGAGTACGATAAAAGCAGTCTGAAGACGGTACGTTCGGGCAACTTTCGCTTGACGTGGTATAACCAGTGGAACAACGGTGGTGTACCGGCTGATTATGTAGGAAATGTTGGTAACAACTGGGCGATCGATACGTTTGCCACGGTTTCTCAAGACGCTCAAGGCGATTGGGTTTTTGTCTGGACGCCGGGTCGTGGTGGAAAAAGTGTTTGGTTCAGCCAGGCCGGAGCTGCTTACGTTTCCAAATATGGTGCCCGACAAACACTGACCCTCAGTGGAAGTACCTGGCGCTTGACCGATCCTGATGGAAAGGTCTGGGAATTTGATGCAAATAGCGGCCTGGTCTCGAAGATGACCAGCCCCGGTGGTCAGGTCACGGATTTCATCCAGCAAAGCGGACGCATCGTTGAAAAACGTTGGTCGTTCAACGGGAAAGTCGAAGCTCGCGTTTTCAGTTATCTAAACGATCGAGTCTCCGAAGTAATCCTCTATCGCGGCACGACTGCCACTCCGCATCAGACGGCAGTTCGGCGGGCCTTGCTGGTTTACTATGACACACTTGTGGCCAATCAGGGCAACGTCGGTGATTTAAAAACGGTCGCCACGCAAATTTATCAGAGCGGCTGGCAAACAATTTCAACCAGTTATTACCGCTACTATACGGCCGTTTCGTCAATCGGTTATGTCGGTGGCCTGAAATACATTGTCGAACCCAGTGGATATCTCAAGCTTTCAAATCCAAACACGGCGAGCGATTCCGAAGTTGCCG
>JBDNHU010000261.1:0-3863 GCA_041688615.1 Mariniblastus sp.
AGCCGCCGGGTTCGTTTTAAGTTTATTTTCATAGCAATTTGTCTATTCGACCTTGAGCCCCATCGAGCAGATGATTTGAGTGTCCCGGTGTTCGTTATCATCCCCCGTGATGATGCAAAGCCTTCCTTCGGCCCGTAGCTCCATCATGCGCTGGGCAAGGTCAGCATCCGTAATGCCGGTCTTGAGGAGGCGATTGAGGATGTCAACTGCCAATGGACGCAACGGATGTCCGTAAATATCGCCGATCGCTCTTTCAAGCTCCTTGACGTCAAACAGCGGTTCGTTGACTTTCACATCGTCGACAAAACGTTTCATCCGCTCATAAATACGGAATCTAGCACCGGAAGGCCGACCAAGTTGACCACCGGATTGTTTTTCTTCGGTTGCAATCACTTCGATACCCTTGCGAACCAGCTCGTGGTGCTGATCTTGCCTCGAAAGCGCCGGAGTGTCTGGCTCGCAGGCGGCGGCTTTTAAGATCGCGTATTGAGACTCACTAACGCTTTCGCCATTCTGGTTTATCCACGCGAGCGCATTGGTGCGTTCGGTCGTTCTCGCATAAATCAGAACACCGTCAGGTCTTGTCTCCGTCGGCTGGTGTCCCTTGGTGGCGAACACAACACTGGGAAGGTTGGGGACAATGTGCGCTAGGCTCGGATCAGCCTTAATGGCGTTGTCCCAAATCTGGAATGCATAGGACGATAAGTCGATCTCAGTGTCGGCTTCGCCATCAAGAATGCCGGCTTGTTCATTGTAAAGATCAACCAGGTTCGGTTCGGTCGGGTCATTCTCGAAGAACGCTTCATCCGTACCCACCACTTCAGCGTTTTCACGAAGTCGCTGTTGGACGCGGCCACGCAAACGGATGATGCGTTCGACGCCAGCGGCGGGAAGAAAGGTGTAGCAAAGAATTTCGTTGGCTTGTTGGCCGATTCGGTCCACACGACCGGCCCGTTGGATCAACCGAATGATCGCCCACGGAATGTCAAAGTTGACAACGACGGCTGAGTCCTGCAGGTTCTGGCCTTCGCTAAGTACGTCCGTGGCGATGAGGACACGTAGCTCCTCGCTCGGCGATATTCGATCGGCTTTCTTATTACTGACCGGGCTGAACCTCCAGGCGACAGCGGTTGGATCGGCTGTCTGTCCGGTGGCGACTCCCACTCCGTCGACTCCGCGTGCTTCTAGCTGCTGCTTCAAGTAGTAAGCGGTGTCGGCAAACTGCGTGAACACGAGCACCTTGTCGGAAAAGTGATGCTTTGACACCAAGTCGTGCAAAGCGTTCAATTTGGCGTCGGTTTCCGAATTCCAAAAGCCACATTCTTTTAGCAATTTAATTAGCGACCTCGCGTCTCTCCGCAGATCTCGTGCTAACTCAGGCACAAAGCGAGCGGCAGGTAACCACTTGAAACGCCGTTTGAATTTGCCTGAGTAAAGTGAATAAACTGTGGCGGCGGCTGCTGCATAGTCGTCTTCGCTACGCGACGTGACTCTATCGAAATCGCTTGAGTCACCGCTGTTGGTACTGTCATCAAAGAGGTCAAACTCCTCATCGTGGAAGCTAGCGTCTAACAACGACGCATCTTGCGAACCGATCGGTATTTCAAGTGCATTTCCGAGTGCGTGTAAGTAGACGAAATTGCGAAGTACGTGTCGCTCGATGGACTGCAGGAACGCAAGCCCGCTACTTTCCAAACGCTTGAAGAGATTGGTTCGGCAAAACCCCATCAAGCGTTTGCCCGCCCTCGATAGGTCATTGATGACGCGGGCTTCGGCTGGCTTCGGTGGAAGCCTGGGCGTTTCGTGAATGTAGTTACCCAGTCCGTATCGCGGCAGTTCCAGACGGTTGATGCGTCGAACGACGGCATCGCTGTATAACGAAGCATATTGATCGGAGGGATCATCATCATCCAGTTCAAACCGAACTGTCTTCGGCACGCGATCGGGGAACGGGGCACGTGTCCCATCGCTGAAAGTAAGGTAAGGACGGTTGCTGCCCGAACGTCCGCTATTACAAGACGAACACTGGGACTCACTCGCGAGGATTCGGGTTCCACACTTTCCGCAATCGACATCGGCATAGTTCTGCTTGACGAACGTCCGAGTCCGACGAACCATGTACAGCCGCATCAACTCACGCCAGTCGTCGGTCTCCACACTTTTCTCGAACGCTGCGATTGACTTTGGACTGCATTGGTGGCGTCGAATGAATTCGGTTTCACCAATCTGGCGGATGTACTCTTCGGGGCGAATACCGAGATCGGCATCCTCTTTTAAGAACAGCCGAAGCTGATTGGAGAGATCGACGTAGTTCTTGTTGTACGGGGTTGCGGTTAGCAAGACAACTTTGCTGTCGTTGGCCGTGATGTAGTCCTGGATCGCAAGGAAACGCTTGCCTTCTCGGTTCCGCAGGTTGTGGCTCTCGTCGATCATGACCAGCCGATATCGGCGTTCGTGCTGTAAGTCGCGTTGCACACGACTTGTCGACATAACCTTGCCACGAAGTCCAAATCGCTCGCGATAATCGTTCCACATTGGCTCCAGATTTTTCGGGCAAAGGATCAGCGTTTCGATTCCCTGTTCGTCTTCGATCATACGGGCCAATGCGGTCGCCATCATCGTTTTACCCAAACCGACGACGTCGCCGATCATGACACCGCCGCGTTTGTTCAAGTGATGTGCCGCGATCTTGACGGCTGCGGTTTGGAAATCGAAAAGGATCGACTCGAACTCGGGTGGCAGACTGAACTCTTTCAGACCGCTCCTCGCTTCCTCGGCCAGATGAAAAGCAATCTTCAAATAGATGTGGTAGGGCAGCCGATCAATAGGACTGGCCCAGCTCTCGTCGATGATGTCGGCGAGTTCCTTCGAGATGTCGATGCACCAGCGATCGGTCCAACGATCCTCGAACCAATCACGAAGCTTTCCACAGGCATCATGATCAAGAACGTCAACGTTCAGCTCGCCTTGACTCTGTAATCCGGCAAACGTCAAATTGCTGCTTCCCAGGAATCCGATGATCGGGTTGTTCGGATCTTGGCGAAACGCGAGGTACAGCTTCGCGTGTAGACGGTGTCTCAAAAATAATTTCACACGTAACTTGCCTTCTCGAAGTTGCTTCGAGAGCCGACGAAGGCCCGCTTCGTCTTCATTGCTCGGAGCGCCCAGCATCAGTTGATCGCGAAACTCTTTGGCCAATTCGCGTTTCTTTTGAATCGCCGTCTGGTTGTCGATTCCTTCATCTTCATGGATGACCGCGAACGCCTCTTCGAGTTCTTCCTTAGGCAGCGCCTGCATTCCAACGAGCAAGCGGCAACACTCGCCGTCATCACCGCTCCATTGATCGACCAGTGCGTCGAGCTTTTTCCAACCACGAAGATTGAAGTAGCCAACACAGAAATCGGCACGCTCGGAAACGGCAAGAGTTTCCTTCAGCGCAGGTAGCAGTGTTTGGTCGATGTTGTCAAAAACGCGTGGCATCGCTCGCCCCTGAAAGCCGGATCCGTCATTGGTGTTGGAATCCCAGAAACATCGTCGCGAGCGATCGGTGCTGGTATTGCGGCCCTGTCGCTGATATGTTTCCTAGGTAGTGCAAGTAATTTACGCTCGTCGGGGTGAGGTAGCAAGATGACTGACGTTTCGACCAATATGCAAAGGATGGCGATGCGGTTCGACGAAGAAAAGGGGTCAGAACTCTTTGTTTCGTTTGTCGGTTTAAATGAGCTTCTTTTTCGGGCGTCCGCGTGCTCGTAGCGTCGATTCGAGGTCCAGTCGACGGGCGATCGACTCCACCCAATTCGCTTGACCGAACGGACTGCCACGCCGGATCGACCAGCGAAGCGCATCGAGTTGCTTGTCGTCGA
>JBDNHU010000262.1:0-2321 GCA_041688615.1 Mariniblastus sp.
ACGTTGTTATTGGTTTCCTTCTTGAACAAGTCGCTGGCATCAATGAACTGGGTGGTGGTGTCGGTTTTGTGCTTGGACAGCACCAGAACATTCACAGCGATGGTAGTGCCAAAAAACAGATTCGGCGCTAGCGAGATCACCAGCGTCGTAGGTACCAAAAAAAGGTGCAGCCTTCGCTGGCGCGACACAGTAAACCTGTTCACCGGGGTAAGGATTGGTGAGACCACCCGCGCGTTCGACATCCACCACACATCCGCTCTGCCCAAAATACACCGTCGGAAAATTGGTAACGGTGAACGAGGTTAGTTTTTGAGAATGAAGTGCGACCTGCGGTTGCAATGTTTTTCCTCAATGACTTTCTGCGACCGCAAGTGGTTTAAGTTTTCGAATCTCTTTTTTGATTTGTTGCAATCCCTTCGGCTGCACGATAATCAGATGCGGTTTGACATCGCCGGACGGAGCACGGTTGTGCGGTAAGGAACCGTAGGCTTGATTCGTTTCCGGGTTGATATCCGAGCAATCAAAACCGATGCCAATTCGATCTCCATGCTCCAGTAAAGCGTAGGGGATGAACTGAGTTTCTTCGAATGGTTGAATTAATGCGGCCTGCTTAAACAAGGAATTACTTTCTGACGGAACCACCTGAACCGCTCCATTTTGATCGATGATGTGCGTGAATCGAAAATGCTGGACCGAGGCAAGTTTCTGCCAAACGAAACGCAATTCGACTCCTCCGCTGACTGCCTTGGCGTCACATCCCATCAATCGAATTTTTTCACTGAAACGTACTCCACGCACGCCTTGGTTGGTTGCAAAAATTGTTTCGTACATTGGCGGCGTCAGATTCAACGGCGTGTATTGAGCACGAACCGCCAGCCAACTTCCCAAGCAAAGCGTGAAACATGCGACCCCCGGTTTGGAAAATCCAAACCCTAGCACCTGTTTGCTTGCAGCTGATATTGATGGCCAAAAACCCTTCTTGGGGAAGGACATCAAGACATCCCGCACTGGTCGTTCGACAACGAAATGAAGCCAAATCGCTAAACCAAGAACCATGGCAATCAAGCAAGGAGCCAACAGCCATCGATTCAGCTCCGACGCGGACCAATCGACTTTCGAGTGGTAGATCAAGATGATCATGTGGACCAAGAAAAACGCGTAGCTGATCTCGCCAAGAAAATTCATCAGCCGCGTGCCCATCATGGTGGCCAAAATTCCCTTCGAATCGGCAAACACATAGATGATTAACGCGAACACAATAGACGAACCTGCAAAGTTGTACCAAGCCGAAAACATGGGGCCACCCCACGGACTTCCGTAAATCGCCCCACGGACATAGTTGTAGCCAAAAAAGAAGATCGCAAAACTGGAGATCGCAACGCACTCTTTGAGTGAATCAAAAATCAACCTCCATTTTTGATTCTTCAACCTACGAGGCACCTTCACTTGTTTTCTGACTGCCGCATTCAAAAACAAAAACGCCGTCGCCATCCCCAAGCCGAATTCCAACAGCCGCACTAACGGATTGGCGTGCACGATTCGAATCAAGTCAAATTGGCTGGCGATCACCGGATCATTGCTCAACGGTTGCGTCATAAAAACGATTGAAAATGAAGTCAACGCAACCAGTACTAACTTCAGCCAGAACCGACGTTGACCGCCCAGCAGCAGAAACGGAAACATAAAAAAGAAGAACATCTCCGTTGAGATGCTCCAGGCAACTCCGTTGTAGGAAAACACCCATCTGGAATCGGGAATCCAGCTCTGAAGCAGCAACCCGTTGACGGCAAGCTTCATCGGATTCACAGCCAAGCCAAGCAGCCAGATGCCATAGAGGGTGCAAACCAGATGCAGCGGCCAGAGCCGGACGATTCGTTTGAAGTAGAAGTTCAGGATGCCACTTTTGTTCAATCGATTGTGATAAACATAAGTCAGAATAAAGCCTGAAAGCACAAAAAAGAATGAGACGCCTCGCCCTAAAAGCGCTGGATGCAAATCACCGAATCCAAATCTTCCGCAAAAGTGACCGATCATGACGGCCAATGCCGCAAAGAAACGAAATCCGCCAATCGCGTGAATGTGGCCAGGCCTACAGAACCCCAATTCCGCAGATGGCTTTTCAGGTTCGCGGTCGCCGTCCACTCGGGCGTTGGCCTTGTCCCAATCAACATCATCCCAGCCAAGAACATCAAGACCGCGGGCCGACAAGCCCTCTTCTGTCAGAGGAATTTCTAGGGCGCACGACGGTTCGGCGACGGCAGGGGAAGGTGGCAGCTTCATTCTGAGTGGGAGAGAATCTGAGTGGGAGAGAATCTGAGTGG
>JBDNHU010000263.1:0-4994 GCA_041688615.1 Mariniblastus sp.
GGTCGAGAGCCATGATTACGATCGCAGAAATTGCAAAACTTGTCGGCGGCGTCGTACACGGTGACGCTAGTATAGAAATACTGGCGGCGGCACCGATTCGCGACGCTCAGGTGGGCTACATTACTTTGGCAGATGATCCCAAATTTGAAAGCAAATTGCGGGCATGCCAAGCTTCGGCGGTGATCATTCCTGCGGACTTCCCCAAGTCTGAAAAAACCTGCGTTGTCGTTGACGATGTGCACACTGCTTTCGCAAAGATCGTCAAATACTTGGACCCGCCCGTTGTTGACTCGTTTGCCGGCATTAGTCCAACTGCGATCATTTCTCCGTCGGCAAAAATTGGTGAAGGCTGTGTCATCCACCCGTACGCAGTCATCGGTGACAATGTTCAATTGTCCGACCGAGTTCATGTGGGTGCGGGCGTTGTCATAGAGGCCGGTTGCAGTATCGACGAGGACACCCGCCTGTATCCCCGCTGCGTTCTTTATTCAAAGACAAAAATTGGCAAGCGATGTGTATTGCATGCGGGTGTTGTTGTTGGAGCCTTCGGTTTTGGGTACTTAACTAAGCAGGGGAAGCATTATTTGTCGGCTCAGTTGGGGAACGTGATTATCGAGGATGACGTAGAAATTGGAGCGAACACCACGATCGACCGCGGAACTTATAACGCGACGGTTATTGGAGAAGGTACAAAGATCGACAACCAAGTCATGATTGCTCATAACTGTCGTTTAGGTAAGCATAATTTGATTTGCAGCCAAGTCGGAATCGCGGGCAGTTGCCGAACTGGTGATTACGTTGTCCTGGCCGGGCAGGTTGGAATCGGCGATCATGTTGATATTGGTACCGGCGCAACGTTAGCGGCAAAGTCTGGGGTGATGAATCATATCCCGGCCAAGAGTGTCTACATGGGGATTCCAGCCACGCCGATCAAGGATCAAATGAAGACCTTTGCCGTCGTGAATAAGTTGTCCCAATGGTATGGAAAGTGGAAGGATATGCTTACAAGAATCGAGCGAATTGAAGCCTTGATTCAGTCGATTGATTCGACTTCGTTGACCAGTGATTCTGATGATGACTTGCGAAACGGACACCAAGGGAAGCGGGCAGCCTAGAAGCTATCTTTCGACCCCGATTTTTCCAGCGAAGATTCCCTTCACGATTGAAGTCAAGTCACGCTAGAAAAGACAAAGATTCCAGCAAAGACAAAGATTCCAGCAAACGCCGAAGAAATTTTACGCTTTTGAAATAGTTGAATTATCCAATCGATGAACCAGTCCATGATCTCGCTGAAAACTAGTGATTCGCTAGTCGTACCTTCGCTGGCTGATGTTCATCCACTTGCCAATGTAAAGCGAGTAGGTTTGATTGCCGGTTGGGGTGATTTCCCCGTTGTAGTGGCAAGGACGCTGCAAGAAGCCGGGGTTGAAGTTTACTGTGCCATGTTGCACGGTCACGCAGATAAACGACTTGAACAATATTGCACCAAGGTGCAATGGTCGGGTGTGGCAAAGCTTAGTTGCAAGATTCGTTTCTTTCGTCAGAACAATGTTCAGCATGTCACAATGGCGGGGAAGTTGTTCAAGACGATTATGTTCCAGCGATTTGCTTGGTTGCGGCACATTCCCGACCTCCGATTTGTCAAATACTTTTACCACCATTTCATGACGAACAAAGCTGGACGTGCCGACGACGAATTGTTGTTGACGGTTGTGAAAATATTTCAGGATGTAGGAATGCACATGGCCGCCGCGACTGATTTTGCTCCTCAACTGTTGATCGGCGAAGGCGTTTTGACGCGACAGGATGTCACCCAGTACACTTGGCAGGATGTCGCCTACGGTTGGCATCTCGCGAAAGAAATGGGACGTTTGGATATCGGCCAAACGGTCGTGGTTCGCGGTCGGGCGATCGTTGCTGTTGAAGCCTTGGAAGGCACAGATCAATGCATCCAGCGTGCTGGTGAATTGTGTCCGGTTGGTGGCTTTACCGTGGTAAAAGTGGCCAAGCCTCAACAAGATATGCGTTTCGATGTTCCCACTATTGGGATCAAGACGCTTCAAAATATTCATGCCGCAGGCGGCAAAGTCTTAGCGATTGAAGCGGACAAAACCATCGTATTGAATCAAGAAGAAGTGGTTCAATTCGCCAATAGTCACGGTATGTCGATCGTGGCCATCGGTGCAGAACAAATGCAACGAATTGATAGTTTTAAAAAGACCGGGTAATCTTCTCCGGTAATCTTCTCCGGTAAGCGGCGTTACGCAAGATTGTTTACCAAACGAAGTCAATGAATCTTGCAGTTCTGGGTTGCTAAGTTGAGTCTCACGATTTGGTCTGAGGGTTGGATTTGCCTGCTCCTGATTGAAGGTGGACTTCGATTTCATTTTTTGAACCGCGTTATGTTGATCTTGCTAAGTAAGTATCACTAGGTGAACGGCCATCGCAGAACTACGTCTGTTATGACACACCAGCGACGATCAAATCGCGGACGGCGACTCCACTTGATAATGAATGAATTCTTCAGATGGTTCTGAGAACCTAACCGTTGACACTCTATCCGTTGACACTCTATCCGTTGACACTCTATCCGGTCGGCTAATCGGTCGGCTTAATTGATTAATCGCGGCGAGCCATCGGGTCAATCTTAATTGACGACATCAAGCGATCCAAAAGATGATCGTGTTCTCAGGTTTTCGATTCTCAGTTGCTGAGTTTACGGGCGAATTGTTCGCCATGATGTCAAGCCGTAAATCGCGTTTTAACGTCAATAAGGGCTGAAATCTTAATTCACATTCTGCAGCTTTCCACCACTGAATTCACTCGCCATGTTGCGCGTCGAGTCTATAATATAAGGCTTGAATGAAATTCCCGTGAACGGCAAATTTTCTCAACTAAAGTTGACAAACAGTGATAGAAAATGCTCGAAGATTTTGTTCGGGAAATAATTGAAATGTCAGAAACCTGAAAGTGTTGGGGTCGCGACACAGGAACAAAATTGTTATTTAATTCATGCCGTATTACGCGGTTGCACAGGAAAGTGATGGACCTTAGTTTTTTAGCGTCAGGCTAACTTGCTAGTTCCTTTTTCTTTCGAAAATCGTAGCCTTAGTCAACGCTTTACGAAATAGTTGTGTGTTTGAAAAGAAGAAGTATTGATTTCAGTAACGAAGTTGATCGGCGAAGAATTGGGCTATCGAAGCAACCTTGACCCAATCTACATAAAGCTTGACGAAGATCAACAACACAGAAAAGAACCACCATGGCATTGTTGAGTGCTCGGCCAAAAATCTCGGAATTGACTTTCGGACTTTACGGTCGGTCGTTACATCCTGAATTATTTCAAATCCATTCGACCCGTCGATTTGATCGCGATAATTTTAATGCGCAAGTTGATATAACGTCGGCGGGGCATTTGATTATGTTCAAGGTCGGTGGTCGAGTGTTCACGGAACTTGCCACCAGTGCTCACCATGAATTACCTGAACGTCGGCGTTTGTTGGCTCAAAAACTAAGCGGTGAGTTCGAGGATAGCATTGAATGCGAAGGCGGCATTCATTTTGAGTATCAGTTCCAATTAGAACGCACGACGCCAGAATTTTTTCACAGCGTGCAAAAGGCGTTTGAATTACGCCAGGAAATGGATGGGCTACTGTATCATTTTGAATCCAGTGGTCGAGTCAAAATGGGTGCCATCAGCTACATCTACGTGGACACTAGGGTTCATAGTTTACGGGTGCAGGCAATGCATACCTTTCCAGACGACTACGCAATTTTACGAACCCAATCCTTGTTTCGGATTGATCCTGCATTTGAAGAATAAATTGGGGCGGTTGGTGCAATTGTCTAGCGTTTGAGACCGACACGCATATTTGCTGGTAGAAGCAGGTGCGACATGACCGTCAATTTGCAACTGAGCATCAGAAAAAAAGGCGAACCCAGGATGGTTCGCCTTTTTTGTCAAGGGTTTTAAAATTCATGTCGCGGGTGGAGATGCCAAAATGCAGTGGCTTGGACATCTGGCATGAAGCCGAGTTAGTCTAGGGGGAAGTCATCTTCAAGAGCCTCGCCACGATACAGTGGAAGATGTCGGTAATAGACTTCTAGCGTCATGACTGCCATCGATGTGGTGTACAATCGTCCGCCAATTTCCGAAGAATGTCCATTGGTGAAAAACCAAGATCCCTCAGCCACGCCATCTCTAGATTGTGACTCCACCAGGAAATCACGCATCTTGTCGTTCCATTTTTCCCAAGGTTGTTCGCCGTAGTGTCTCATGATTTGAGTGGTGTAATAGTTGTAGTACATGTTGGCTTCAGCATCACCTGCCTTGGGTTTACCGGCTTCGATTACCCGAGTATCCGGCCCTAAGCTGCTTAAGCTCTCCACTGCCTCGACTAACGTAGGGTTCTCTTTATTCCAACCCAAGTACATGCGACTTAGTACGCCTACCGAGGTGGTTCCGCGACCAGGATACGCGGCCGGGCGATCGTACCCATATCGAGTTCCACCATCGGATTGAACAAAATCCAAGAACCTCTTGGTCCGTTGAAAAACCATAGCAGGAGCGTCCTGCCCCATCATTGCGCCACTTTTGAGCGCCATTAATTGCCAGCCGACCGCTGAGGTATCACCACTCATTTGCGGTCCATAGCGCCAGCCACCGCCGATTGGGTCTTGAGCGAATATGATATATTTCAACGCGGCCACGGCAGGCGGAAGTAGCTTCGGATCCTTGGTCATTCCGTAGGCTTCACACAGGCAAATCGTGGCAATCGCATGCGAATACATGTTACCGGTTTCATCCATGTAGGAGCCACCGTTCGCACCTTCTGGCTTAATGTTTCGGATCAGAAATGCCAACCCATCACGAACGGTTTTCTGATAATTGCCCTCCTGATGTGTGTATCCCTTTCCCAAAAACGGAAGCAATGCCAAACCCGTTGCACCAAACCGCCCGCCTGCCTTGCCAGGGTTTGGTGATTGACGAAAAC
>JBDNHU010000028.1:0-6547 GCA_041688615.1 Mariniblastus sp.
GAACGATTGACGTACCGCGACTTCGTCAAAGCGAACCAGAAGATTACATTCTGGATTCGGACGATGTTCTGGGTATCTTCATCGAAGGTTTGTTTGCTGGAACTGACCCGAATCAACCGCAGATTCCCCCGGTAACTTTCCCAGAGCCAGGAAGCGACTTGGCACCATCGATTGGTTTGCCTTATCCGGTAAGAGCCGATGGAACGGTTTCGCTTCCTTTGGTTGGCCCCATCGCCGTCAAGGGTTTGACTTTAGAACAGGCTGAAGAATTGGTTGGCCGGGTCTACGCAGAGAAGAAAATCTTGCAAGAAGACGTCAAGCCGATTCTGTCATTGATGAGAAAACGAACTTACAAAGTGTTCGTGATCCGACAAGATAATCAGATCAACTTCTCTAACCAAAACGCGCAGATTGCTCGCCAAGCCGTGTCAGAACGAACCGACTATAGCTCACGCGGTTTCGTGCTGCAGTTGCCAGCGTATCGGAATGACTTGTTGAATGCATTGACCGAAACGGGTGGTATGCCGGGTGTGAATGCGAAGGCAGAAGTAAGCATTCTGCGGGGTAGTCGAGTTGATTTCCGCAAACGCGAAGAACAACTTCGTAACTTCTTTATTCAATACGGTACCAGTAACGTTAACGGAGCCCTTCCAGAATTGCCAGACGATGAAAACGTGCTTAAAATTCCACTTCGTTTGAAGCCTGGGCAGTTCCCTAAATTCAATGAGCAAGACATTATCTTGAAAGACGGTGATGTGGTCTTAGTTGAAAGTCGCGATAGCGAAGTTTACTACACTGGTGGTTTGTTGCGAGGGAATGAATTCCTGCTGCCACGAGATAAAGACACGGATGTCTTGAATGCCATCGCCTTGGCGGGACAGAGTGTGGGTTCGATTCAGTCGCAAAGCCAAGGATTAGCGGGTGGTTTGGGGGGTGGTGTCGGATCGGTTCCACCATCGCAGTTGATCATTCTGCGGCCACTTCCAGGTAATCGGCAGGTCGCAATCGAAGTTGATCTGAATCGCGCGGTTGATGACCCTCGGGAAAGACTGTTGGTCAAGGCGGGCGACACTTTGATCCTGCGACACAAGCCTCGCGAAGAATTGATTAACTTCTCGCTTGGTACCTTCTTCACCTTCGGTATCCGTCAACTGTTCAGATAGTGTTCTGTCAAAAATACTAGATTTCGGACTTGAAAAGCCGGCTCATTTGGGCCGGCTTTTTGCATTTCTTGACACAGGAAACGGAATTGCTTTCGCTTCAAGCAGCGGTGGTAAGGCTGGCTGAGGTGGGCTGGGGTTGGTTCAGCGATTGTTGTTAGGTTCGGTTGGATCAGCCGAATATGCTTCGTTGCCATTCTGAAATGAAAGGTTAGAATCAAGTTAGAGTGGTTTTGGTGAAAGGTGTCCTAGGTGTATCTGAGCGACGCGTGTTTCGTTTTCGGCTCTTTTTAGACTGTGATTGACTCATCTTGGGTTGAAGGATTGCTGGATGCAGATCTGGGTAATAGCGTTAGTTTGGTTGATGTTTGTCGGTTGAGCACCCCGAGTGGATGTGATCTCGGACAAGATCAAGAACCCATTGGATAGGCTAGTGGGCAAGTTGGATGTGGAGAAGAAGATGGAAAACCAGGTTGGTCAATTCAAGACCACTGTGGATCAACTACAAGAGGCGAAGATCGGGAACGAAGTGAAGTTGGAGAAGTTGGAAGGCCAGGTGAATCCTTGGATCGACCAGCGTACCAGGATCAAAACCGTGATGTCAAAGTTTTCGGAACACTTGAATGCGACCCAAGAGGTCGATGTTGCGGGATTTTTTTTCACCCGAATAGGTCAAGGAGAATCTGAGGGAATTGGTGAATGGGTTCTCGGCTGTGGACGGAAAAATTACCAGTTACCAGCCTGCGATTGAATCATTGAAACGGGTGGTCGCGTTGCAAGAGCGGCAGTTGGCGTCCTACAAGTCGAAACACGACCCAATGAAGACTCAAATGAAGACTCAAATGGAGGTTCTGGCTGCAAAGTATGATGCCGTCAAAGTGATCAAGGAAGCGAAAGTAACATCGGGTGGCGAAGATTTCGAGGACTCAATCGGGTACATGCAGGGTTGAATTGATAGTCAGTCCAGGCGGTGGTTCGGGTTGGCTTGTCCAACACGAAGGCTTGTCCTGGATTTTGGGCCCCGCAACTTCAGCATCAGCACAGTCGCACAGTTGCACAGTCGCACAGTTGCTCGATAGCAAGGTCAGGACTTCAATCGCAGCGTGAAACAACGGTTAGTAGCAGTTTTGGCAAGAGGCGAAAGGTGTGACTTCGGTTTAGATTCGCAGGTTCGAGTGCTTTGGAAGCTGATTGACCTGGGTTTGTGTTAGAGTTTAGGTGCGAGTGTGCGGGGTGATATTGGTTGCCCTGCTCATGATGGGCTACGGGTTAAGGTTGGTGGGCCTGGGGTTAATTTAGGTAAAGCGGAGATTCGATAAGATGTTTCCTTGCCGTCGATTGTCTTTGAATCCGATCAACCGTCGCCAGATGTTAAGGCAGACGGCTTGCGGCATTGGTGCGGTTGCGTTGTCAACCCTCTTGAATGAAGAAGCCAATTCTGCTGGTAGGAATCATTTGAATGCAGACCCGTTTAAGTTCGATCAGTTAACCAATCCCCAGGACCATTTCAGCGGTCACCCTCTGCATCACACTGCAAGTGCCAAGAGCGTTATCTATTTGTACATGGATGGAGGTCCCAGCCAAGTCGATTCGTTTGATCCGAAGCCTCGGTTGGCCAAAGAGAACGGCCAGGTGTTTGGCTTGAAGATGGAGCCAACTCAGTTCAATAATAATGGGAAAACCTTGGCCAGTCCGTGGACTTTTCAGCAGTATGGTCAGTCGGGCATTCCGGTCAGTTCTCTGTTTCCTAACATTGCAAAGCACGTTGACAAGTTGGCTGTGATTCGGTCGATGACCAGCAATTTTTCGGAACATACCAACGCCAACTATTTTTTGCATACCGGAAACGGGTTTCAAGGTCGTCCCAGTATGGGTGCCTGGGCTGGGTATGGGCTTGGCAGTGAAAGTAAAGACCTGCCTGGGTTTGTGGTTTTGAATGGCGGTTTGATTCCTCCTGGAGGGATGGACTGTTTTGGTAGTGGTTTCTTGCCGGCCAGTTTTCAGGGTTCGTTATTCTCAAATGGCCCGATGCCAGTGGCGAATATCCAGCCTCCCGAGAAGGTGGCAGGCATGCAACGAAAGAAGTTGGACCTGATTCGCGACTTAGACCAAATGTATACGCAATCGATGCAAGGGCAAACCGACCCAATCGAAACGGCGATTCTGAATTATGAACTGGCGTATCGAATGCAAGATAAAGTCCCCCAGTTGATGGACTTGGCCAACGAATCAAAGTCGACAATCTCTAGTTACGGAATCGATTCTGGCAATAGTGCAACCCAGATCTATGGACGGCAATGCTTGATCGCAAGACGTTTGGTGGAACAGGGCGTTCGCTTTATCGAGGTAACCTGTCCAGCGGTGGGCACCGATCGCTGGGACCAACATAGTGGTTTGAAATCCGGACACGAAGCCAATTCGCTGGCGGTTGATCAACCCATCGGGGCATTGCTGGAAGACCTGGAAGCAAGGGGCCTGCTGGACGAGACGCTAGTGGTGTGGTCGGGCGAATTTGGTCGGACGCCCTTCGCGCAAGGTTCGGATGGTCGAGATCATAACCCTTTTGGCTTTAGTCTCTGGATGGCGGGTGGCGGAGTGCGTGGAGGAACGATTTATGGTGCCACTGACGAATATGGATATAAGGCAGTTCAGGGGAAATTGCAGATCCATGATTTGCACGCCACAATGTTGCACTTGTTGGGTGTGGACCACAAACGCCTGACCTATCGCTGGGGTGGACGCGACATGCGCTTGACAGATGTACATGGAAAAGTGGTTCAAGAAGTAATTGCATAGTCTTCTTGGGGCAGATTAATTCATTCCGACGTTGCGTGATCGAAGGGTCGACGATGGCTCGGACTTCAATAGCTCTGGCGGCAATAGCTCTGGCGGCAATAGCTCTGGCGGCAATAGCTCTGGCGGCAATGGTATCGGTCGACAATGGATCCGAGATTTGGACCAGCTTTCTTTTCGGGTTCGCTAGAGATGTGTAGTTGCTTAGAGTTGTTGGGCTGTGAGTTAGACGGCAGTGGGCGGGCCAGGCGGTTACCAATGGACGTGACATGCTGACGCCACCGCTTGCAACTGGGCGTTTGTATTTCTAGAGTTTTAATTAGCGAAGCAGAAGCGAAATCGCAACCGTTCTATTCAAATTCCCGGCAAAGTTGAATTCATGATCAATCGAAGTCAAAGTCAAGCGGCGTATGCTGCAGCCAAGAAGTTAATTCCAGGCGGCGTCAACAGTGCTGCTCGTGCCTTTGGTGCCGTGGGCGGTGATCCAATCTTTATTGCCAGCGGCGACGGAGCGTTGCTGACAGATGTTGATGGGAATCAATACATCGATTACATCGGTTCTTGGGGGCCGATGATATTGGGGCATAAGCATCCGAAAGTCATTTCAGCCATCGCCAATGCGTTGAATTTTGGAACGACCTTTGGAGCACCGACCCTGGCGGAGACTCAGCTGGCGGATTTGATTGTTGCAATGGTTCCTAGCGTCGAAATGGTGCGACTGGTGAGTTCCGGGACGGAGGCCACAATGTCTTCGATCCGTCTGGCTCGCGGGGCGACCGGAAGAGACTTGATTGTGAAGTTTGCCGGCAACTACCATGGCCACGTGGATTCGTTGTTGGTGGCCGCGGGCAGTGCGGCAGCCACTTTGTCGGTTCCCAACTCTCCAGGTGTGACTCTTGGGACTAGCAAAGATACGTTGATCTTGAGGTACAACGATGTGGCAGGGCTTCAGGCTGCTTTCCAAAAATATCCAGATACGATTGCTGCTGTGATTTTGGAACCGGTTTGTGGCAATATGGGCTGCGTGCGTGCGACTTCAGAATTTCTTTGTGCTTTACGTTCTTTGACTTCGGATCATGGGACGATTCTTATTTTTGACGAAGTGATGTGCGGGTTTCGAGTGGCCAGTGGCGGTGCACAAAGTTTGTTCGATGCCGATCCCGATTTGACGGTAATGGGGAAGATTGTCGGTGGTGGGCTTCCCTTGGCTGCGTTTGGCGGGAAGCGACATATCATGCAAAATGTTTTGCCGGCGGGAAAGGTTTTTCAAGCGGGAACGTTAAGTGGAAATCCGATCGCCACATCGGCGGGGATTGCGACCTTGGAAATTCTGCGCAGCGATCCTCCGTACGAATTTTTAGAACGACAATCGGCTCGTTTGGCAGCGGGACTGATCGAGGCTGCGACTCGGCGAGGTATTCCGCATTCGCTCAACCGGGTGGGTAGTATGATGACGCTGTTCTTCGCGGATGGGCCGGTTACGGACTGGGATTCAGCAAGTCGGTCGGATACTGCCCGCTTTGCAAAGTTCTTTTGGGGATTGGCGGATCGTGGCGTGTATTGGCCATGCAGTCAATACGAAGCGTTGTTCGTTTCAGCGGTTCACGACGATAACTTGATCGATCGGACCCTGACGGCTGCGGACCAAGCGCTGGCTGAATTGTGAGCGGTGTCATGGGGTGTGCTGGAATCGGGTCGTTGGGTTGTGGTGGCCCGGCCGATTCAGGAATTGTGATAGTTCGTTTAGTGGTGCCAACTGTGGTTCGCTGGTTGCGAGTATGTTCGCCCGGTCGTTTTACAAAAGGACGAAGCGTGGGGTTGGGGGCAGGAAATCAGTCGGCTGGTGAATTTGCAGGAATTGTCCTATAACTTAGCCCTTCATGCTTGGCCCAAGTGCGAACCGCACGAGTGCCCTGGGGCTGGAAAATGGAGGAATTCGGAAGGCAATTAGGCTGGACGTTAACTTAAGAAACTTAGTTTGAGGCTACTGGGTACTGGGTACGGGGTACGGGGCACTGGCGATCAAGTCAGGAATGGGCCATCGAGTTTCAGATAGGCTTGAGTGTGAGTGGTGGTAGGAAATAGTCCGTTTTTGTTGCAATAAGTGAGAGTTTAATGCCGATGGCTGAACCGAAATTTAAACGAGTTGTATTGAAATTGTCGGGTGAGAGTTTTGCTCCTGCAGGCCAGCGCGGTTTGAGTATGCCGGAGATTGTGCATATCTCCAAAGAAGTGGTGCAGGCCAAGGAATTGGGATGTGAAATCGCGGTTGTGATTGGTGGTGGCAACATTCTTCGGGGGGCTCAGTTTTCCGATAAAAGCAATTCGATTCAAGAAGCAACCGCTCATTATATGGGAATGCTGGCCACGGTTATCAATGGGTTGGCCCTTCAGGATGCACTGGAATCAATCGGCTGCACGACTCGTCTGATGACCGCGATCAAGATGGACGGCGTTGCAGAACAGTACATTCGCCGGCGAGCACGACGGCACTTGGAAAAAGGCCGCATTATTATTTTGGCGGCTGGAACCGGCGGACCATTTGTTACTACGGATACCGCTGCGGCCCTTCGCAGTTTGGAATTGGAAGCCGA
>JBDNHU010000264.1:0-2235 GCA_041688615.1 Mariniblastus sp.
GACCGGTGAATTCACGAGCAGAGATCCGCTGGAGTTTGTGGATGGGATGTCACTCTATAGGGGATATTTTGTACCGGTAGGCGTGGATCCGTATGGCTTGTTTGGAATGTTCTTCGGTGGAACAAATGAAGGAAAACCAGGAGTTCCGAATGAGGACCAAGAATGGGCTGGAATGGTATGGGATCGTGTTCAGGAGCGTCCAGGAAGTATCGCACAAATGAGTCAAGAATATGCAGATGATGGCGGGGGGCATTATTATGAAATCGAATTTATTAGCAACTTAGAAGCACGAGCCACGGAAGCTCATGAAGACGCATGTAGCTATGTTTGCTCAAAACTTAAAACTCTTGAAGAATGCTACTACGAGTTCGACGACTATGTCGTCGATGCATTTGGTTGGTCCCGAGGGGCAATTGGTGCACACCTAGTTAGTGAACGGCTAAACAACATAGGCTGTAGTTGCGAGTTACCAGCGCCAGCCAGTGGCGTCATGATTGTCAAACCCGTAGAGGTCCGCTTTGTTGGCATGTTGGATGCGGTTAACAATGGGAGCGCGGTCGCGCTTCCCAATCCTGCTCAAATCTCGCCGAATGTTGGCTTGGCTGTACATGAACAGCGGGACCTGAGCGAAGACGGGCGGGACAGAAATTCAAGGTATTTTATACGACAAGATTTTAGTGGCGCTGTCGTGAACCCCTGGTCATTGACCCACGGTGAAGTAGGCAGAGACCAAGAGCCACGTGATCATCTCAAAGCTGCTGCGAAAGGCGTAGGTGTTAAATGGTAGTTTCTGTTATTATGAACATAGTCGTTGTTTGGTGTTTGTTGCCTCTGTCGCAACACACACATCCTCACCAAGAAAGTTACAATCTTCGCGTATTCGTAGGCATTGACATGTATCAGTACGATATAAAAAGTCAAGATACTGTCGAAGTTCGTCCCGACTTCATCGTCGTAAATGGATTAAAAATTGGAACACGTTCGGGCTTGGACGGGGCTGGATTTCGTCGGCTCGATATTTCAAGTAGCTCCACCCGCAAACTGGCGCGCAAGCTGCGAACAATAGCTGAAACGATGACTGCCTCTGAAGGCTTGGTTGAAGATGCTGGACCACGAAGACAAGATGAACGAATTGCTGCGGTTGGTCTCGGAATTGTTTCCTTGCGAAATTCCAAAGGTGACGCAATTTTTGTGGGACACTTTGGATCATTTGTAAAAGCGTTAAAGATAAACCAAGAACGTGTTACTTTTGTCTTGGATGATGGAGAGAGTTTCAAATTCGATTCACTCGCCCCAATTGCAAAGGCAGTTAATCGTGAATTTGGGAACGTACCGCGTGTGTCAAAGAAGCCCGAAGCGTTATATGACAACTCCTTAACAATTGCTGGGTATAGCCGTTATGGAATCAGGGCGATTCTTGCCGACAAAGAAGAAAGCGACTGGGACTTGCAAGCTTGTCAGTTTCACACCTATGTCATAGAACATTTGATTCGGCTTCCGGGGCGATCGAAAGCCGGAAACTAAAACAGGGGCAGGCAACGAACAAGAATAAGGTGTCACGTACCGTTTATCGTTTTCAAACAGGTGCCAGACGTACGGCAACAACCGATCTTGCCTGTTTATCGAGTCTTATTTCCAGTCGGCAAGGGCCAGGCATTGGTAAGAATGAGCGAGGGCAGTTGGATACGCTGGATTGGGAATCGACTCAGCTTGAGGATCGCAGTTATAACGCTAATGGGTTGTTGACTTCGATTGATCGGGCGTTTGAGGATGAGAGTCGGGTTTATGACGATGCGTCACAGTTGACTTCGATCAGTAACGGGTTCGATGACTTACACGTATGACGACAATGGGAATGTGCTAAGTGAAACGCTTAGTGGCGTAATGGCTCCTAACAGTTTCACGACCGAGAAAACCGGGGCTGGAACCTATGCCACCCAAAACACCAACGCCCCATCAAACGAAATAAAACGCACTGCAAACCTGATGGGACCACCTTCGGGGTCCAAATGTATTTGTGGCTCCGTACCGGAGGTAGTCGCTTCGCTCGACCTCCGGCTAATCGACGTAATCCCTATCGGGATATCAGACCGAAAAAGCGTGCCCGAGAGTATTGCATCAGCCCGAACCGGATAGATTCCTTCACCGGACCGCCACGCGTTTCGCGTTTCTCCGACCCTGACAGGGGTCGCATCCATTAGCCGGAGGTCGAGCGAGGCGAACACCTCCGGTACA
>JBDNHU010000265.1:0-7191 GCA_041688615.1 Mariniblastus sp.
ATCGACTTCTGTTCGGCCTGAACCTTGATGATTTCCATAGCTTCTTCAACCAAGGAATTCAAGGATTCGGCGTTTTTGCTAACGTTGACCACACCGGCTTCAATTCTGGCGATATTTAGCAGGTTATCAATCAATCGTTGTAATCGCTGTGCCTGACTGTCAATAATGCCAAGGAATTCGTTTCGTGTTTCCGGATCCTCAATGTCGTCGTCCAGCAACAGTTCGATATAGCCTCGAATCCCCGAAAGCGGCGTCTTCATTTCGTGACTGACATTGGAAACAAACTGGGCATGCTTACGTTGCAATTCACGCTGGGTTGAGATGTCAGTCAGACATGCCATTGCACCGCTGATTTCACCCGAATCTACATTCGTCAGTGTCTTTATAGACGCCCTGTAGGAAACGTTATTCCCCTGCGCCGTGGGTAAATCCACTTCCAAGTAGCGGTTGGACGTTGACGCTCGGCGACACGTTTCCTGCAATGTTGTCACTAGGGAATTGCAGTCCCGCAAGACTTACATCGAAGTGGATTCTGGATCTGGGGCCTGAACCTTCTCCAAGAAATCCTTGGCTGGCTGGTTGGCAAAAAACAGTTCGCGAAAACCGTTCACGGCAAGAACGGGTTCTTCGATCATGCCAAAGATTTGCTCTAACTGTTTGCAGTAATCCGTGATCTTTTTCAGACGGACTTCGGCGCCATTTCGGCTATGATTTGCCTCTAAAACCGCATCCTGTGACGTCTTCAATGCTTCGCGGATCTTTGACAATGCCTTATTCCAAAGAGTCGCCTGTTCGTTGTTTGGGAACAGTTCTTCAACTGTTCGACTAATGTCCTGGGTTGAGCGCAAATCGGCAATCAATTCAACACAGGCACGTAGATTCTGCTGTTCCCGGCGATAAAGGTGTAAGGACCAGACCAAGGTAGCAGCGACTACAACCGCACCCAAACCGATCGCATTCGTCTGATAGGTGGGACCGGATGTCAACGCCCCCAAACTTTCACGCAGGTTAGGTACCATCAGCCATGCAACCACAAAAACGCCAACGACAGTCAGAGCAAAAGCGATTAGCCAAGCAGTGGGTTTATGCAAAGGGTCCATGGTAACGAACCGATAGATGGTGAGCGGAAATACTGAACCGAAACAATACGCCTAGTTTGTTGACAAAACGCGACATCAACATCAGCCGATCAAACGTAAACCACAAATAGTTTCTGGCGAACTAGAAAGGCTAGAAAAGCCTGGTCAGCCAAGGAGAATTAACTGGTTGGTTCAACCGGTCAGAATGAACCTGAGTTGAGGATTGTCACGATTCTGACATTCCCAGCGATTATCATGCTCATCAACGCATATCCAGCAAGCAAATGCATTCCAGCGACGATTCATTTCGCAATGCTGTGGATGATCCACTAAACGGAAAGTCGCTTTGCCACTTCGGGCCATTCGCTTGCCAACACACTATAGTAGACGGTATCACGTCGGAAGCCATCCTGCATCACAGTATGACTTCGCAAACAACCTTCATACACCGCTCCAATGCCTTGGAGTGCCTGGCGGCTTTGTTGATTCCTGGCATCTGCCTTAAATTCAACCCGTTTGATTCGCAGAATATCAAAGGCATACTGAAGCATCAAGAACTTCATCTGCCGATTCAAACCGGTTCTTTGGAACGTTTTGCCTATCCAAGTCCAACCAATTTCCAAACGCTGGCTAGTCGCATCGACATTGCCAAAACTGGTACTTCCTGCAAACGTATCGCAAGCCTTGTCAAAAATGGAAAACGGAATTCGACTCTCGATCCCTGTCTCAAAGTAGACATCAAAACTGGTATCGTCTCGCCAGTAACTAGGGCTGTAATTCGCTAATTCGGGCTCAGTTAAGCCTAATGAACGTAGCGGTTCCGCGTCCTGCAAACAGGCAATCGGCTGCAAACGAAGTCGTTGATTTTCTAGCGTTTTGAATTCCATATTATCCGCTCTGAAAGTTTGAAACTCGGTCGACTCGTTTTGACATCCGTTACCAGTCAACACAATACAGGCCCGCAGCGCAAGCAAGCAAGCAAGCAAGGGAATTTTACGCTGGCTTATTACTTTTGCATTCAAGAAATCAGTTCATTACAATTGCTTACTCTTCAATTCTGCCCCAAATCTTTTCCAACAATGTCAACATCGCTGGATCGTGTTCTCTCAATTCCGCACGAACAAATGGATAAAAATCATTCACTCCAAAGTAAGCTTCGGTTGATTCTGCAAAATACTCCTTTGCGTTATTCATTCCGTAATGAAGAACTTGTTGGCCATTGTGGGCTCGGACTTTTTGATAGGATCCTGAGGCCGCGGCGCGAGCGAATACTGCTTGAATCTCTTCATTTTCAAACCCCAAGATTTGATCATGATACGCATGAGCCAATTCATGCAGAACCACATAAGGATGCTTTGCCCACATTTGCCTGCTTAGCAGAGCCGAGGCGTCAGGGATGTGCACTCGCTTTGCCAATTTGGGATCATGTCCGTTGGCACGCAACCAACCGGCACTTGGATGATATTGCATCGAAGACAACTTAGTATTCTTCAGTTCGATCCGGATGCTGATGGTTTGCAGTTGTTGGACTTTCTCCTTAGCGACAATGTACTTGATTCGTTGCAAGTGATTCGCCAACGCCTTAGTCGCATCTTCAGTGAACTGAGCATTGTGATCTTCCAACAGTTGGGGATCAAATTCAACCGTCCAACCTTCCACGACTTTCACAATCGGCGAGTAAAACGATGGTTCCTGATCGGGTGCATCTACTTGAAATGCGAAGGCACAGTCAGATTGCCACGGGGAACACTGAAGCACCCAAACATTGGCCAAAGTGCCAAACGTGAACACGGACAATAACACACTGGCAATCAAACGCATGGTCATAAGCAAGCCTTTAAGAAAGCGAAAAAAAAATGAATTGACCAACAGACAAACATTGGTTCCATTTAAGGCCATCTCGAATTATTGGCCACAAAGCACTGAGATTCTAGCGTTCCAACAACACATTTGCGAACCTCCGACTTTGCTGGGCACTAGAATTGATTAGGCTTTCGGCTGTGCTGGGTACTGGAAGGTGTCTGTTGGTAGGATTTGTAGGATTGCTAGACCGAAGCCGATCTACTACGTTCCAATCGTGCCAACGGTCGCGATTAGCTATCCAATTGCATGCCACCGGCGCTGTTAACAAAGATGACTCGTGGTAGATCCTGAGTCAACTTTTCTAGATTCTCGAAGAACTGACGTTCCTGGCCTTCGACCGGGGGCTCGAAGCCCAAGATCGCTACCGCGGATTCTTTGGACGTATTCTGAATGGTCTTGGCAACTTCGCCTGCCACCACCGTTTTTGGACTGGCAGGAATCCGGGCGGTTTGGATCAACTTCTCCAAATGCCGAGAAATTTCAGAATGAGCTCCCTCGGATTCAATCGCCCGTAGCAGACGAATTTCTCGCTGACGCCAATCATGGCCCTGGTGCAACATGTGAGCCAGCAGCAGCATCAATTCGCCATTCTTCATGCCCCGCCACCAAACATCGATCGGGCCCTGCGGAACTTGCCACGGATCGTCTTCTTGAGTCAAACCTTCGCCGCGTAGGCGGATAGCCACCACACTGCAGCCCAAACCGGCCACCGACCGCATGATTGATCCAAACAGCTGGGCACGACTTTCATCTTGCGGCCAGCCCATCAAAACCGTGTTCGGACGTAAGGCGCCTAACCCGTGGCACTGCACCAACGATTCAACGCCATCGGACAAATACGGAGTCACGATCACCGTGGGGAAAGCTTTGATTTGTTGTTCTTCGATGTAATGGCGAAGGATTCCAAGCTGTTCGATTCGGCGCTGCAATTGATTTTCAACATCACCGTGAATCACTTGCCCCAACGATTGGATCCCATGTCCGGCGGCCAACCAATGCCCAAACACCGGCAAGTGAGGACGTACACCAGCACCACCACACAAGGTCAAAATGATGGGACGCCAATTCTTAGGATGTTCCAATTGCTGTTCCAGGCGCCATAAATTAGTCCGGGCGCGTTCGAACAGCAGTCCACTTTGCACGTCGCCCCACCTAGCTTCTACTTCGTTCAAATTGATCATTCGAAACAGCAGCAGCATGCCAACGATCACCACCAGGGCCGCGACGTAATCGATCAACACCATGGTCACTAAACAGCCAAGAGCGCCAACCAGTGAAACGGACCAATGGGTGAAGCGAAACGTAGGGCGATAGCTGGGATTCTTCGTCAGTGCTTCGTAAAATGCAGACAGGTTCAACAGTCCGTAGGTTGCCAAAAATGCCATGGTGATCACAGGCGCGATCGCGTTCAGATCGCCCACAAAGATGCCAACTTGCGAAATCACCAACACCGCCAACAAGGCTCGGCGCGGTTCTCCGTTATACCGACTGTTGACCCCGAACCCACTTAGCCGTTTGAATACATTGTCCTGAGCCAACGCCTGCAAGATTCTGGGAGCACCCATCATTGAACCCAGCGCACTGGACAGTGTGGCTGCAAACACGCCCATCATCACCGCCGGACCCCAAATCGAAATTTGACGCATAATCAATGGGTCGGCAAGCAACACTTCACGATCTCGGCAACAGCCTAAAAGTACCGCCATGCTGATGTAGATTCCCGCCGTCACAAAGATCGCAGAAATCGTTCCCAGCGGAATGGATTTAGCTGGATCTTTCAATTCGCCGGACATATTGGCACCGGCCATGATGCCCGTCACTGCCGGAAAGAACAATGCAAACATCTTCATGAATTGCGAAAAATGTTCACTCGAGAACCATCCGCCGGTTGCGGAGTTCGAATCGGTCAACAAAGACAACTTCGCACCCGCTATGCTGACGGATTCGCTGATCGGAGATGCCGCAAACAGGTTGGCTTGCATGATCTGAAAGTCGAACTGCTGGACCGCGCCAATGGAAAACGCGATCACACTAAACACCAAAATCGCCAAAATGAAATACTGAAGCTTAATCGTCCAACCGGCGCCGATCCAAACCGAAGCAAAGACAATCAAGTTGACAACCGTTGCCGTGACTCGAAAGTAGATTCCCAGTTCCGGCAACAAGATGACCAACGCTTCGGTAAAACCGATCACGTACATCGAAACCGAAATCGCTTGAGCTAAAAAGAACACCACTCCAATCGCGCCGCCGGATTCGACACCCAGCGAACGGCTGACCATATAATAAGCACCGCCGCCTTCCACCCGAGTGTTCGTAGCGATGGCTGACAGAGAAAGCGACGTGATGCCGGTCAACAACTTGCTGATTATCACAATAGCAATGGTGCCGACAATGCCAATCGTTCCGACCACTTGGCCGAAGCGAAGGAACAAGATAACCCCGATAATGGTCAGCACGCACGGCGTGAACACGCCACCAAGGGTGCCAAACCTGCGGGCAGAAGAAGTCGTATCAAACTGGGACATAGATCGATCGTGGCGTCAAAAGACTGCTCTACCCCGGGTCAAGTACAATACCAGAAGGAAGTAGAACTAGAGTGTGCGGCGGGCGTGATTCTAATCGCAACCCATGCCTTATCCCAAGTCCAGTCAGCAAGAATTTATTGCCGTCGATCGTTCGCTAATTAAATCGCTTGCCTAATCCAAGCACGACGTGCACGCGAGTGACAAAGCCGATTTCCTTGCTGGCGCCGCGGGCTTGTATGCTGCCCCGCGGGCGGGATAACACTTGGAGCAGGAAGCCATTCGGAGACAAATCCCAAGGCCCGGAATTGGAATGGGTACCGGACTTGGTCTCGACTCAAAAGGTAAGAACGTCGGACAGGGCTAGGCAAGCGATCGGCCAGCGAACAAACTATTTCCCAGAAGCGACTGGCTGTGACGCAAGTCAATCATTTCAATTCATCGTAAACAGGAACCGCTGTCGTGTCCCCAGCTTTTGCTCATATTGTTTTCTTCACCCTGCATGATCATTCGCCGCAAGAGCGTCAAGCGTTCGCACAGCAATGCCACCAATACTTGTCCGGTCATCCGGGGACAGAATACTTTTCGGTTGGCGTGCAAAGTGAAAATGATCGCGACGTGAACGACCGCGAATATGACGTGGCCTTACACGTTGTTTTTGAAGACAAGGCCGCTCAGGATCTTTATCAGGTCGCCCCAAGGCACTTACAATTCGTAACCGCCAACAAGCACCGTTGGGCCAGTGTCCGAATTTTCGACTCGTTGCTGACCGACGGCGGTCAACCGTAAAAGGCTGCGGTCCCAATACCATCACGCAGCCCAAGCAAGTGACACCGCGGAAGCATCTGTCAAACCACCGTTTTTGCCCGACCTCTGAACCCGAAACTTAGTGGCTGACGATTCCTACGCTCTTGGGCATGTCTAGAAATGGATCCCGCTGACAGGGATTAGAAACTATCGACAATGGTTTGCCACAGTTTCTCGCATTTGGGAATCGACTCGGTCGGGCGGAGATTTGCGGCCGCTTCAAAGGCATCAAACTTGTCAGCTTTGATGACCAACCGATAGGCTTCTTTCCAATTTCCGTCGGTCTCCCCGTCAGTAAATGTTGAGGTTCGCAGCGTTACGTCTAACTCCTGCAGGTGATGGCCGCGCATGTAGTGAACATAGTTGCCCAATTGCTTGATCATTGTCTTCAAATGAAATTCCTTGATCGCCGCTTTGAACTTGGCTGCTTCTTTGCCTTTAAGGGTCTGTTGGACAATCGAGTCATCATTACCTTGAACCAACAAGCTGACTCGGTTGCCTTGATCGGCAATTGGCGAAATTATCACGCCTTCCAAGCTGAAGATCTTTTTGGCAACCAGTTCCAACTTCTCTTCTTCGCTTAGTTGGTTGTCTCGAACGATGAGTTCCAGTGACTTTCTGGAGGAAACTTGCCCACCGCATCCGGCGAAAACGGGTAACCCAACGACCCACATTAGAACGATCAACGACCAGGCATATGAATGCATCGAAATCTCTTTATAACTTGAATTGGAATCGGACTGGCCAAAAGAGTACCAGGCACATGGGAACCGCAACATGAATACAACTAACTTTAATCGATCGAACCTGAAGTCGCCTGAACAGAGGTTGAGCACTGGCGTCGAGCATCAAACCCAAATTTACACTTATTCGCAGTGTCGAACTTACGTTTGCTAAACTATCGCCGGCTAAAATCA
>JBDNHU010000266.1:0-6139 GCA_041688615.1 Mariniblastus sp.
CGTTGTTAGTTGCTTAGGCTCTCGCCACGCGTTGTTAGTTGCTTAGGCTCTCGCCACGCGTTGTTAGTTGCTTAGGCTCTCGCCACGCGTTGTTAGTTGCTTAGGCTCTCGCCACGCGTTGTTAGTTGCTTAGGCTACGTATCGCTGTCGCCCGAGGCTGACAAAATGGGGAGACCCAATCGGTTGGGATGCGAAAGGGTTTGGGGGGCTAACTACTTGCAAGAATTACTTCACTGTTCAAAGGAACGCCTACAGATGAGTAGACTTTTTACTAGAAACATTTCCTCCATGCTCCTGGCGATTGTGTTGGGTTTGGGTTTTGTCTCATTGGGGCAAATCGTCCAAGCCGAAACCCATTCGGTACAATTTAAGGCGAAGGATAGCAAGGGCAAACCTAAGCATGTGGTGCTGCTGGCGGGCGATGAAGAATACCGCAGCGAAGAGAGCCTTCCGATGCTGGGCAAGATCCTCAGCCAACATCACGGTTTCGACTGCACGGTTTTGTTTTCGATGTCCGAAGATGGAAGTTACATCGATCCCACCAATCAAGCAGGCATTGGTGGACTTGAAGCATTAGACGATGCCGACCTACTGATCATCTCCACTCGGTTTCGCCGGCCAACCGCCGAACAAGCGGAGCATTTGAACGCTTACTTAAACCAAGCAAAGCCGGTCATTGGCCTGCGGACCGCAACTCACGCGTTTACTGGCAAAGGTTCTTTCGGCCAGGAAATCAGTTACGACGATTTTGGACTAAAGGTGCTGGGTGAACGCTGGGTCAATCACCACGGCGGGCACAAGTCTCAGGGCGCTCGCGGCGTGGTTGAAGATGGATTCAAAGACCACCCGATTCTTAACTCGGTCGGCCCAGTCTTTGCGCCAAGCGATGTTTATGGCGTTGTCAATCTTAAGGATTCCGATCAAATCTTGCTGCGTGCTGCGGTCACTCAATCGCTGGATCCAGAATCCGCCAACATCACGGGTCCGAAAAATAACCCAATGCAGCCGTTGGCATGGGTTCACACGTACACCGCAGCTAATGGTAAACAAGGCAAATCGTTTTGCACAACCGCGGGTGCCTCTGTCGATTTTGTCGATGAAGACTTGCGAAGATTGGTGGTCAATGCGGCTTTTTACTTAACTTCAGGTTCAGTCCCAGAGAAGGCAAATGTGGATTACGTCGATCCGTTTTACCCCAGCTTCTTTGGCTTCATCAGTGATAAAAATTACTGGGCCAAAATGGATATGCAACCAAGCGATTACGCCCTAGGCAAGTCGCCCGCACTTAGCGATCCGCCAGGAAGTCCTGCTTGGTCACATCGCCCAATGCCGCCCGAAAGTTCCAGTCTTCAACCCAAGGAACCAGTTGATTTTGTTCAGGGTCAACGCATTGCAATGGTAGGCAATTCATTAGCAGAACGAATGAACCTGTTTGGACACTTCGAATCTCTGCTGCATACCAGATTGCCTCAGAAGCAGTTAATTTTCCGAAATTTTGGGTGGCCTGCCGATGAGGTCGCCAACCAACAACGCCCAGGTAATTACACGAACCTTGACAATCCGTTGGACGTCTTCAACCCGGACGCGTTCCTTTGCTTTTATGGATTCAATGAATCGTTCAACGGTCCAGAAGGCGTGTCCAGTTTCATTGCAAATTATCGCTCCTATCTTAACGGACTCAAGGGTCAATATGGAAAAGACGGACGCAAGTTGGCGTTTGTCCTTGTCAGTCCTGTCGCATTTGAAGCCTCGGGGAATCCGTTACAACCGTTGGGCAATACTGAAAACGCAAATTTGAAATTATATACTGCTGCAATTAAACAGTTGGCAAACGAAGACGACTACGACTTTGTTGATCTGTTCGCGCCTACCAGCGTTGCCTTTGGTCAAGCGGTGGGCACGCAATTCACCGTCAACGGAGTTCACCTGAACGAAAACGGAGACAAGCTAGTCAGCCAGCTTCTGGATGTTGGGTTGTTTCAATCCAAGCACCCTAAAGGCGTGGAATCGGAAGAATTCCAACGAATCCGCTATTGGGTAAACGACAAGTCTTGGTACCACTTGCAGGACTACCGCATGCTGAATGGTTGGTATGTCTATGGCGGACGACGAACCTGGGACACGGAAACGTTTCCCAGTGAATACCTGAAGATACGTAAGATTGTTGACGTTCGCGACCAGTACCTATGGGATTTGGCTGCAGGGAACCAGGTGCCGATCGGACCTGACGATTCAACCACCGGCGAAGTGTTCAACCCAGAGACCATGTTTGGTAGCCGTGACGACAACTTTCGTCGAGGCCGCGAACCCGAGGTTCTAAAGTATTCCACACCCGAGGAATCGATTCAAATGATGTCGGTTCCTGAGGGCTTCAAGGTCGAACTGTTCGCTAGCGAACGTGAATTCCCGGAATTGGCAAATCCCAATCAGTTGGCTTTTGATAACAAGGGGCGTTTATGGGTCTCTTGCATGGTCAATTATCCGCAATGGCAACCAGGTGCACCCAAGCCAACCGATCGATTGTTGATTTTGGAAGATACCGACAATGACGGCAAAGCTGACAAGTGCACTCCGTTTTATGACAAGTTGATTTGCCCAACTGGTTTTGAATTTTGGAACGGCGGCGTCTTGGTAGTGGACGAACCCCGAATTCTGTTCCTAAAAGATACCGACGGAGACGACAAAGCGGACGTTGTTGAACATTTGATCGACGGAATTGCAACCGATGACACTCACCATACGGTGGGTGCTTGGGAATTTTCGCATGGCGGACAACTTCATATGCTTGAAGGTGTTTCCATGTCCACAACCATCGAAACGCCCTGGGGCCCATTTCGAAACAAGGGAACCGCCGGCACTTACATTTTAGACCCGCACACTTTAAAACTGCGGCACTTCATTACACCAGGTTACGGTAACCCATGGTGCCTGGTCTTTGACAACTGGGGTAACGGAATTGTCGGCGACGGCACCAATGCTCAGCAACACTGGACCAGTCCGCTTTCGGGATTGGAAGTTTCTTCGCGTAAAACTCTACAACCCGTATTTAACAACGAAGGAATGCGTCCTGCGGTTGGCAATGAATTCTTGTTGTCCCGACAGTTCCCGGATGATATCCAGGGCCAATTTATTTATGCATGCGTGATCAACATGCACGGCATGCCTCGATTTACCGTCAAAGATGAAGTGGAAGGTGCTGGGTTTGAAGGCAAGCGAATCGAAGATTTACTGTCTTCAACCGATGGTATTTTCCGACCTGTCGATCCAAAAATTGGACCTGATGGCGCTTTGTGGTTTGGTGATTGGTGTAACGCATTGATTGGCCACATGCAGTATTCGCAGCGGGACCCCAACCGTGATCATGAACATGGACGAGTGTACCGATTGGTTTATGAAAAGAAACCGCTACTGGAACCCATTACTCAATTCGGCAAATCGATTCCCGAGTTGCTAGAACAGCTAATGGTTTATGAATTGCGCACCCGATACCGAGTGCGAAGTGAATTGCGAACCCGCCCCAAGGCAGAAGTTTTTGCCGCGATCCAACAGTGGATCGCAGGTTCTAATGATCCACAACAATTATGCGAAGCGATGTGGATTCAAGAATCGTTCCGTGATGTCGATCCGGCACTGCTGGAAAAACTGATGGTCAGCGAAGACTTCCACGCTCGAGCAGCTGCGGTTCATACACTCACCAATGAATACCAACGCCAACCCAAAGCATTCGATTACTTGACAAGTGCGATCACTGACGCCCACCCTCGGGTTCGCTTGGAGGCGATCCGCGGCTTGAGCTTCTTTCCCACGACGGCTTCAACCCAAACCATGTTGAAGATGGCAGACCAGCCCCGAGATTATTGGTTGGATTACACCATGGAACACTCGTTGCAAGCCCATCAAGCGGCTTGGGAAAAAACGGAGCGTGACGAGAACTTTCTAGCCGGCAGCAGCGACGAAGCGAAGTCGTACTTCAAACGCTTCCGCCAAATGAGTGGTCCAGGCGGTGCGGCGGTCGAACCCCTGGCAATTGCTGACAACGTGGATCAACCTCTTTGGAGAAGACAACAAGCGGTTGACCGGTTAGCTCAACTAGACGGTGGAAACGTCCAGCGTGGCGCTGCGGTCTTCAAGAACGTCTGCAGCGCTTGCCACATGGTAGGCGACATTGGCAAGAAGTTCGGGCCAGACCTTTCCAATATCGGCGCTAGATTCACGAAGAACGAAATCGTTAAATCGATAGTGTTACCCAACGACACGATCGCAAAAGGTTATGAAACGGTTCTAATTTTGACCCTTGAAGGTGCCACTCACACTGGTTTCATTTTGGCCGAAAATGATGAGGTGATGACTTTAGGTATCGCCGATGCGAAGATCGTGGAAATCTTAAAAGAAGACATCGACCAGCGGAAAGATATGAAAGCTAGTTCAATGCCTGAAGGATTAGCCAAGACGATTGCTGCAATTGAATTCTTGGATTTGGTGGCCTATATGGAAGCCCAATCTGGAATCAAGAAAGTTGTCCAACAAGGATGGATCAGTGCCGCCTACAGTGGTGACAATAGTTCAATTCCTTTGAGGACCCATGAAGGTCTAAGCGAAATTTCGCGTGCTGCAGGACTGAGGGTTGGCGGCGATTATCCCGCGAATTGGTCGGCAGAAAGTCACCTATTTTTGAGCCCCATTGCTCCGAAACTTTTTGACTTCACTTTCCATTCTCCCCACGACGCAGACAAACCTTCTGTGTTGGTTCAATTGAGTAAAGAATCCGAAGTTCGGCATATTTTCCTGAAGAACCGATTGGAAGGCCAGTTTGACTCAAGGGCAGACGGTCTAACCATTTGGACATCTTTGGATGGCGAAAATTGGACTCAGGCTTGGGAATCTCCAGGCCCCAAAAGTGAATGGTCGATTGATTTGCCCGCAGGCACGAAAGCCAAGTACCTGAAGATCGGTTTAAACAAAGCCGGGACCTTCCACTTGTACCAGGCAGTCGTTTACGGAAATTGATCGCAAGCTTAGCGTCGCGTCAATAAACGAATCAAGAGAAGGCACGATCCAGTGGGTCGTGCCTTTTTTTGTCGCCTTGGTTCAACTACGCCCCACAACCGTAAACACACCAACTGCAAGTCTGAAACCAGGAAGCTGAAATCCAGAAAGCGAGGTTTCCCGAGCAATTAAAATTCGTTCAGGAATCCATTTGGAGACCCTCGGCACCTGTCGACCAAACTCTTATGCCCACCGTGACCGTTAATGTCATCGTCGTTTCTATTGCAAATTACATTACTCGTTTTGGGCCACGTCAAAAGGCACTTTGCCCCACGGTTACCCACAGACGCCAAGTATCCCGCGGCCGACCATCGAAACTTCTCCGATAGGTATGACCCAAACACATTCAAATTGAATAAGTCTTACCCGAAACCACCCATTGTCACCTCCTAGCGAACTTGAAAGACTTTCCCAAATCGGCACAGGTTCAATCTTGTGCCGATATTTTCACGCGAAAAAGACCCAATCCAATAACAAAATGCTTCATCAGCAGTTAGACTAATCTTGCTTAATTAAGCTAAAGCAACCGCGGACACATTTATTGCGATGTTGCCAGGGCACACAGTATTTCTTGACCCAAGCCGGAAGCAAACCTGTGTTACCGCTTGAACTACTGGGCGACAGGTTTTAGCTTGAAGTCTTTGACTTTAGCTTGAAGTCTTTGACTTTAGCTTGAAGTCTTTAACTTTAGCTTGAAGTCTTTGGCTTTAGCTTGAAGTCTTTGGCCAGCAGAACTTAACCCAAGACTATTTTTTGCATCCGACACGTCCCTATTTTTCAAACTGTATCAATGCAAAACTCGGCTTCCTCGAAGAAATTTGTTTTCTGGTTTCTTCCGCTAATCGCCATTTTTTTAATCGCGTTGGTTGGCGGCGTTGTGATCAACACGATCAATGCCGACCGTGGCCTTTCGGGCGACGAAGTGGATTATCAGATGCTGGCCGAAAAATTCGCGGAGTCGCGGAAGTTCGGACTTCCTGACGCTATGGCATATCGGGCACCGCTGTATCCGATGGTTCTGGGCTCGGCGTACAAAATCTTGGGCAATAGCTTGCTGGTAGCCAGAGGTCTAAACACGGTACTTGCCGCCCTA
>JBDNHU010000267.1:0-13767 GCA_041688615.1 Mariniblastus sp.
GAGTCGGTCAAGCCAAAGTTGAATTCGCTGGGTCTTGGACATTGGTAACATAAGATCTCCTGGAAACCAAAAGGAAATCCACCAACCTAAACCACCCGTCAATAACGGTACTCAGAAACAATTACACCGCTAACAACATTGCGTCAAGCCGACACCAAACGTGCATCCAAGCAGGCACCGGAGACTGACGCTCAGAAACAGTTTGTGCTGGATTGGTCCCAGTGATTAGTCCCAGTGATCGGGTAGGCGGGTAAAGCATTGCAGCAACCTGGATTCCGGTGCCTTCGATCGATGTGTCGGGATTCGAAACACGTTGAGTTTGGTAAATAAGTACCATCTGGTAAATAAGTACCAACGGCATCGCTTGGAAAAGCCCGGGAAATCGACTTTTTAGCCACTTTAGGGACAAAAGAGGCAAGAATCGAGTCGGGTTCGAGGGAATGACGAGTTAAGAGCGATGTGCGTGAAGCGATCGCAATGGGACGACGCTCTTGGCAGACTTACGATCCATGGCAACGTTGAGAACTGGCGTTCCGGGTCTTCTGGCGATCACGGTTTGGAGGCCACTAGCCCTGTATCGAGCGGAGTGCCAACTGCTGAAATTGTCGCCAACGCGCTTGCTCAGATGGGAATCGCCTCAACTCCGGGGAAATCACAACACAGCTGTCGACAATACCGCTGGGGAAACTCGTACCTATTGCGTTTTGACACTGCTACGAATTTGGTTTTGCAACACGAAGACGATGGACTTTGTGTTGCAAATAATCCGAGTCACTTCTCTTCACAGATTCGGAAAACATACCCACAAGGGGAAATGAAAGAACATCCCGGCGGATCCTTTTGAGTCTGGAGGAACGTACGCTCGTTATTGCGGGTGATGGCCGCAATTTAGATGCCGGCCAACGAAACATTTGGGAGGAGTTTACGACAGGTTCGTCAGTCACGCAACTTGCTCACAGCCTGTGCAGTCACCCGTAGTGACGAAGTCAGTCGTTCCATCGGCCCCATGTTTGCGAACGCGAAGCCCAGAGACTTCTTCACTGTCACCGTCGTAGATAACTTTAGCGGGCGTGCTGCCTGCGGGGAAATGATCCGTTGGGTCGGGGTGATATTTCTGGCCACATAAAGCGTTCACTTCCGCAGCCATCACTTCGCTGGCAGATCCAGAAGAAGCTTGTCCTAGCATTACCAACAGATTGGATTCAGTCAGAGTGGTCTCCCCGTCGGCGTTAACCGTTGTCTAAAACTTGAAACTTTCCGACTGAGAAAGTTTGCTCAGTGGGAGACCACTTTTCAAGTTTTAACCATTTTCGGGTCGCTTCCGGTACATTCCCCGGGTCCTACACTCGGCTGCGCGAAAACATTGGAAAAGCATGCCACTTCTCAAATTCAGCCTACTTCAAGCGTCACGCTCCAATTTTGGTTATGATGGCAGTGGGGAATGATCGCGAGACTGCAGCGGAGCTATCGCAACAGATCCGTTTCAAGCACAGGGTTTTGGAGAAGGTCGGAACGAATAAATGAAACATTTCTGGGACGCCATCTTCGTCATCTGCTTCTTTCTGTTCGCGGCCAACGCCATTGCACAGGAACCGACGATCGATCTGTATGAGCGGGAGATCAAGCCGCTACTCAAACAGCGGTGCTTTGCCTGCCATGGAGCACTTAAACAAGAGTCCGGTCTACGCGTCGATACCGTCCAGACAATGCTAGAACACGGAATTCTTGAAAACGACGCACTGCTGGGCCGCATCACTTCGGAAGACGATTCTGAGCGCATGCCGCCCGAAGGCGAACCGTTAACTGACCAAGAGATCGCGGTGATCAAGCAGTGGATTGCATCTGGCTCGCCAGCTCCGAATAACGAACTAGCAGAATCCGATCCCCTGCAGCATTGGGCGTTTCAAAAGATCGAACGACCGAAGCTGCTCGAACGCGACGAGTCCAACCCGATCGATGCGTTCCTCTCCACAGTACAACAAGCCCAAGGTTTCAAGCCACAGAAAACAGCTCGGCGAAGCCTGCTGATCAGGCGGCTTTACCTGGACATGATTGGATTGCCGCCCACCACCCAACAACTCCAGTCCGATCAGCCCCTTGAGGCAATCATCGATTCGCTGATCAACAGCCCCCAGTATGGCGAGCGTTGGGGCCGACATTGGATGGACATCTGGCGATACAGCGACTGGTACGGTTTGGACCAACAGCTGAGGAATAGTCAGAAGCACCAATGGCACTGGCGCGATTGGATCGTCAATTCGCTGAACAACGATCATGGCTACGACCAAATGCTGTTAGAAATGCTGGCCGGTGACGAGATCGCTCCGCAAGATTCTAACGCCGTTGCTGCAACAGGCTTCCTGGCAAGGAACTACTACCTTTTCAATCGTACGACATGGCTGGATGACACGATCGAACACACCGGTAAAGCGTTTCTTGGACTGACTTTGAACTGTGCTAAATGTCATGATCACAAATATGATCCCATCGCCCACGAGGACTATTATCGTTTCCGCGCGATTTTCGAGCCCCATCATGTTCGCCTGGATGCGTTACCCGGCGAAACCGACTTTAACAAGAATGGCTTGCCGCGCGTCTACGACGAAAAGCTTGACGCACTAACCTACGTTCACCGGCGAGGTGATCCAACGCAGCCCATCACGGACAAACCGATTCCTCCCGGCGTTCCGAAATTTCTTTCAAGTTTTGCGCAACCGCCCACACTCGTAAAACTGCCCGTCGAAGCTTGGGCACCCGGGGCCCGAGAATTTGTTCAAGCCGACTTGCTTGCCCAAGCGAAGGCACAGGTGCAAACGACTTCGGACAACTTTGAACATCTCAAGCAAGAACAAGCGGTTGCTGCCAAAGCAGATCCCGAGAAAGTAAATCCGGATGGCACACCGCTGGCGGATGACTTCAAGACATCGCGTCCGGAAATGTGGGAGACGATCGGATCGGGATGGCGATACCAGGGAGGCCTGCTCGCTCAAACCGAATCGACGATGGAACGAAGCTGCTTGCGAAGCACAGCCCATCATCCCCGAGACTTCGAGCTGAACCTTAAATTTCAAACTACCGGCGGTAAACAGTGGAAGTCAACAGGCATTCGTTTTGATGCCGATGAAAGCGGCGACAATGCCCACACCGTTTATGCGAGCGCCTTTGAAGGCGGTCCGAAAGTGCAGCTTTCTCACACCGTCGCGGGACAGGACTTCTATCCCGCAGATGCAAAAGTTGATCGTTCGATTCAAGTGAATCAAGAATACACGGTGAATGTAAAAGTCCGGAATGATCTGATCAATGTATCGTTGGATGATCAGTTTCTGTTCAGCTATCGACTGCCGCAACGAAGAAGTGGCTCGATCGAACTGTTCGCTTTCGATGCGACGGCCGACTTCTACTCGATCGAAGTCCAATCGCTGGCCAAAGATGCGGTGTTGAAAGAGACGGACAAGCAACCGGCCGGAATTGATTCGGCGCAGATCGTTCGTTTGGCAGCAGCGAAGCTGAAACTTGCCGAGTCAGAACTTGAAGCATTGAACGCGCGGATTGCCGCCGACAATGCGACGTTCAAAGGCGATGGCGATGGCGATGGCGATGGCGATGGCGATGCCGATGGCGATGCCGATGGTTCCGCACAGACCGCCTCGCGCTCGGAACTTCAAGTCGTGTTGCAGCAGGCGGAAGTTGATTTGCTTGAAGCGGACGCGAGTAAAACAGCCAACGCCACCGAGAAAAAGGACCGGGCCCAGACCGCCTTGAAATCAGGAGAGTTTCCGCCCTACGCACCGTTGAGAGGCAGCGAGCGGGCGTTGGATCAGAGTTCGCACAATGCATCCCAGTACGCGCCGGTCTACCCCGAAACCAGCACCGGGCGAAGAACCGCCTTGGCTCGTTGGATGACTCATCGTGATAACCCATTGACGGCGCGGGTTGCCGTCAATCACATCTGGACTCGGCATTTCGGGACGCCACTGGTCGATTCGGTTTTTGATTTTGGTCGGCAGTCTCCCCAGCCGTTGCATCAGGACTTGCTAGATTATTTGGCGGTCGAGTTAATCGAATCAGGCTGGAGCATGAAGCACTTGCACCGTCTGATCCTCACTTCAAAGTCGTGGCAACGCAGTTCATCCAATCTCGGAGCCGACCAAGACACGCTCATTCGAGATCCGGAAAACCAATACTACTGGCGCATGAATAGCCGCCCGATGGAGTCGCAGGTGGTGCGAGACAGTCTGCTGCACTTGTCCGGGCGGCTCGACCTGACGCTCGGTGGTCCCTCAGTCCAACCGGGGGCGAACGTGTTTCGTCGCAGTCTGTATCTGTTTCATTCTCGCGATGGCCGTGACAAATTCATGTCGACCTTTGATGATGCTGACATCTTTGCCTGCTATCGTCGCAGTCAGAGTATTGTTCCCCAACAGGCACTGGCGATGATGAACAGCCGCGAAGCGATCGAAGCAGCGGAGCAGCTGACGTCCGGCTTCGATGCAGACTTGACGGATCAAAAATTCACTCGCGCCACTTTCCTGCAACTCCTTTCCCGTGATCCCTCAGAAACTGAAATGCAAGCCTGTCTTGCGTTTCTGAAAACGACGCCTGATCGTGTTCAATTCGTCCATGCACTGCTTAACCACAATGATTTCCAGGTGATCCGATGAAGATCAAACCCTTCCTTTCGCGCCGTCAATACATGCTACAGTCGGCTTTAGGTTTTGGCTCTCTGGCGCTCGGCGGCATCGTGGCCGCGGAAGAAAAAAAGAAGCCCGATGGTCTACCCCATTTCCAGCCGAAGGCCAAACGCGTCATCTGGCTGTTCATGCGCGGTGGTGTCAGTCATATGGAGAGCTTTGATCCCAAGCCGGCGCTGAACAAGTTTGCCGGGAAGTCCATCAGTGATACGCCGCATGCCAACATCTTGGACCCAGGGAATTTCAAGGACCTGCGAGTTGTGGTGGTGGACGACGCCAATGGCAAGGATCGCCAGACGATCTATCCGCTGCAGACCGGATACAAGAAGTACGGAGAGTGTGGGGTTGAAATCAGCGACTGGTTTCCCCAGATTGGTTCGTGCGCGGATGACATTGCTTTTATCCGTTCCATGTGGACCACGGACAACAACCACGGCGCCCAAGTTCAATTCCATTCCGGCCGTCACATGCTTGACCCGCGCGTCCCGACCCTCGGTGCTTGGATCAACTACGGGCTCGGTTCACTCAGCGATAACCTGCCGCAGTTTATCAATATCGGCCCACGTTTTTTTGATACGCGGGACGGACATTATTTGGGACCGGCTTACGATGCCGTGAACCTGAAAGTAGATCCCGAAAATCCACTCGACTATGCCGTTCGCCATGGTGGAATGAATCCTGTTCAGCAGCGGACCAACCTGGAGTTCACGAACCATCTCAATCTCCTGGCGGGGCAGCAGTTCCCCGGCGACGCCAATCTTGAAGCTCGGATCAAATCGTATGAACTGGCATTTCGCATGCAGACCGCGGTGCCCGAGGTGCTGGATTTCAAAACAGAATCGGAAGAAACCCGTAAGCTCTACGGATTGGATCAGCCAGAAACCAGAACCTTTGGTCAACAACTATTGGCGGCGCGGCGGTTCTCCGAACGGGGCGTTCGCTTTATTCAGATCATGCACGGTGAAGGTGCCGCCGGCGCGTGGGACAACCACTCGGGACTGCGAAAGGGCCATGCCGATCTGGCGGGGCAAGTTGATTTGCCGACCGCAGGTTTGCTGAAGGATCTCAAACAACGAGGATTACTAGACGATACGATCGTCGTGTTCGCGACGGAGTTTGGACGGACGCCTGGGTCACAAGGGGCTGACGGCAGAGACCATCATCCGTTTGGCTTCAGTGTCTGGATGGCGGGGGGCGGTTTGAAAGGTGGAGTCGTTCACGGTGCAACCGACGAGTTAGGTTTTCACGCGGTCGAAAAACCGCACTACGTCACCGACGTCCACGCCACTATCAACCATCTGCTGGGGATTGATCCCAGGCGTCTGGAGGTTCCTGGTTACAAACGACTTGATCGCGACTTCGGGCATGTCATCCATGACATCATCGTTTGAAATCTGAACCTTTAGCGGAGGGACCATCCTTGGTACCCGCGTGAAAGACCCCAAACACCCACAACTGCAGGCGGCACGCCGCTTCTTCGGGATAAAGGAATTAGAATGACACAAGTAAGAATTGACCGTGCCTCCCCGGCCGGCGGGGATTATTCGATTGCCTACTTTTCCAGTGGTAATGGCCCGCCGGTGGACGGCGAGGCTTTGGAATTTGTTGAGATCGTAGAATACAAATACCAATTAGATGGCCCACCCATAGCCATCCAACGCACCTATGGCAAAATGAACCGGCACAGGGCCATGGCAGCAGCCATGGCCGCCCAGGGGCCGGTGGGGGTGCCGGAGCCTGGGCCGTAACTTGCCCCACCCGAACCACGGTTGTGTACTCGGGCGGTACGCACCGGACCCCGAGTACAACGAAAGAGCATGATGCCCACCCCCAGACGAGTTGGCCCCGACGATATGATCGTAACCCGCACAGAGTTCGATGCCCACCAGCACCACGTGGACCAACGGTTTACCGGTCTAGAATCTTCCATGTGTCCCGTGGGTTCTCTACTCTAACCGATAACATCAACCGCATAGTCGCACGGGTGGAGGCCGGTGCCGACCCGAATTACGGTGTGATCCTGGGCGTGATTACCGTGCTCCTAACCCTGGTGTCGTTTGGTGCCGTCCACGTGTACATTACGAACCAACACGTGGATGAATTGAGCAAAGCCCGTGTTTAATGGCGACCACCGGGACCGTTACCAAGTTGTAGACGACAAAAAGACTTATGCAGACCAAGACACTGAGCACAAGATCCAAACAGACGCACCTTCCTTTCCAAGAAACAGCAGCGATCGCTGGGTTAAGAATGTTGTGCATGCCTTTGATTCGTTAGTGTGCACGGGTGCATACCCAAGGCGGTCTTGCTAGGCGGTCAACAATCCAATTAAAAAATTTGTTGGCCACTTGAGCCCAAATCGAATGATTCTAGCAGCCAAAGCATGGTAGATTGGATCCGTCGTTTCC
Organism: Mariniblastus sp.; assembly: GCA_041688615.1. Taxonomy (GTDB): domain Bacteria; phylum Planctomycetota; class Planctomycetia; order Pirellulales; family Pirellulaceae; genus M30B19. The sequence continues at coordinate 7,100 of JBDNHU010000267.1, forward strand.
TCGGAACTTCTCGATTTAACTGCTTCGCGTGGTTGATTCGACGGTTTCTTTGTCGGCACCTCAATCCTTTATCAACTCCAACGCGTCGCTACGTATGAGATAAGCTTAGCGTCTGACGATGAATCCATCCCAGCGGACTAGAAACCCCTTCTAAACAAGACTTACCCGAGGCCCACCATGAAATATTTATTGTTGCTTTTTTCACTCCTGTTTATCTTTACTGCAACCGCAGCGGCGCAGGACGAGGCAGGCTTCATTGACCTGTTTAATGGTAAGAACCTGGAAGGTTGGACTCAGCGCAATGGCACTGCAACTTACCAAGTTGAAGGTGATTCCATTGTTGGCAAAACAAACGAGGGTAGTCCCAATTCGTTCCTTTGCACGGACAAACTTTACGGAGATTTTGAACTGTCGTTCGATGTGAAGGTGGACTCGGCATTGAACTCAGGTGTTCAGATTCGCTCGCAAACTGCAGGTAATACGTCGGAAGGCCGTGTGAACGGACCGCAAGTTGAAATCTCGCTGGACAAAATGGCGGGCTATATTTACGGCGAAGCGGCCGGCGGTTGGATGACGCCTGACACCGATCGAAAACCTCACGACACCTTCAAGGATGGTGAGTGGAATTCATATCGTGTTGTCGCCTTTGGTAGCAAGATTGAAACCTGGATCAATGGCAAACAGATTTCTGACTTGACTCATGAAGAACGCTACAAGTCACACCCCAAAGGATTCATCGGCTTGCAAGTTCATGGCATCGGCGCGGGGCAAGGACCTTATGAAGTTCGCTGGCGAAACGTGAAGCTGCGTGATCTTTCCAAGTTCACTTCGCTTTCCAACGGCAAGGATTTGTCTGGCTGGAAAACCACCGGCAACTGGCTGGTTCAGGATGATGGTTCGCTTTTGATCCAACCGCGAGATGGAGAACAGGGTTGGTCGCGATGGGATGCGTATCTTTGGTCGGAAAAGCAGTACAAAGATTTTGTGCTAGACGTGGAATACGCTTACCCTGCTGGCGGGAACAGTGGTTTCTACTTCCGTGTGGGCGATCGCGACGATCCCGTCAACCAAGGTATCGAAGTTCAGATACTTGATTCATCCGCCAAAAAGGGACCGCTGTCTTCGCACGATCATGGTGGAATCGTCGGCACCGATTCGGCCGCTTCCAAAAACATGTCGCAACCACCAGGCGTCTGGAATCGAATGGTGATTACTTGCATCGGCACCCACGTCAAAGTTGAACTCAATGGTGAATCTATCGTCCACTGTCATCTGGACCAGACCCCTATGAAGGATAGACCGTTGGGGGGTTATATCGGTTTTCAAGATCACGGCCAGCCCAACAACATCAAGTTCCGAAACATCCGTATTCTGGAAGTTAAGTAATAGTCGCCTCGCAGTGGTGGCTTTCAACGCTGCCAGCCGTAAGTTTTCGATTCCAAAGGCTGGCAGCCTGAGCGACAATCTTGATGTACAATAGGGACCTTGCTTTGCCATTGGAATTCCCATTTGGCAAAGTGGTCTGAGAATATCTGCCCGCCTCACCCACTCCCTCCAGCCCAAGAACCCAAGCTATGTTTCCAGTTTTTCGAACCATCGTTTTCGCGATTCTACTAGGTACCGCTGTGCGGTGTTCTGCTCAGGAGTCGTCTTTATTCAACAAAGGTGATCATGTTGTTTATATCGGCAACACGCTTGCTGATCGGATGCAACACGATGGTTGGTTGGAATCGTATTTGCATTCGTTGCTGCCAGAACATGAGTTGACGTTTCGCAATCTTGGCTTCTCGGCGGACGAAGTGAATCGGCGTCAACGTGCGGATAATTTCGGCGATGCTGACATGTGGCTATCCAAGTGCGGCGCTGATGTCGTGCTGTGTTTCTTTGGCTATAACGAAGCACTCAAGGGAGAAGCGGGACTGCAGGGATTCACGAATGAATTGGCCGGGATGATCGACCAGATGCGAGCCCAGAAGTACAACGGCATCTCGGCACCCCGCTTGATCGTTTTCTCGCCGTTGGCTCACGAAGACCTAAAGAGTCCGAATTTACCGAGCGGTTATCAGAACAACAAGAATCTGTTGATGTATACCGATGCGATGCGAGAAGTTTGCAAAGTCAAAAGCGTTCCGTTTGTCGACTTGTTCGCGATGTCGCAGAAGCTGTACAACGAAGCCGACAAACCATTGACGATGAACGGTATTCATTTACTGGATCACGGCAATCGTGCTTTGGCTCAGGAGATTCTCACTGCCAAAGATTCTTCGTTCGCGGGTCTGGTGGAACAATCGCTGCCCAGCGATTCACAGATAGCGAAACTTCGTGGCGCGGTTCTGGACAAGAACTACGAGTGGTTCAGTCGTTACCGCGTCGTCGACGAGTACAACGTGTTCGGCGGTCGATCCAAACTGGCTTGGTTTGGTCAGTCCAACGCGGACGTGATGATGCGTGAGATGGAAATGTTCGATGTGAAGACAGAGAATCGCGATCAAAGGATTTGGGCTGTTGCCAAGGGTGGCGATTTAGAAGTGAAAGATGATAATTTGCCGGCCAACTTGGTGGTCAAGCCCAACAAGGAAGGTCCATTGGCTGGAGGCGCTTTCTCATATCAGGGCGGCGAAGAAGCGATTTCACAGATGACCGTTCAAGAGGGTTTGGAGGTCAATTTATTTGCTTCCGAAGAACAATTCCCGCGATTGATCAACCCCGTGCAAATGGCTGTCGATACCGACGGGCGTTTGTGGGCATCGGTTTGGCCGTCCTACCCGCACTGGAATCCTAGCCAGCCTCGGAAAGATGCCATCGTGATCCTGCCGGACGAAGACGGCGACGGCAAAGCGGACGAATGCATCGTTTTTGCTGACGGACTTAACAGCGTCACCGGGTTCGAGTTTTGGGGTGGCGGCGTGTTAGTTGCGGCTCTGCCAGAGTTGTGGTTTCTGAAAGACACCGACGGCGACAATGTTGCTGACGTGAAGATTCGAATGTTGCAGGGTTTGTCCAGCGCTGACTCGCACCATAGCGCCAACGCCATGCTTTTGGGCCCCGATGGTTGGCTGTATTGGTCGCGCGGCGTCTTTAATGTAGCTGCATTTGAAACGCCAACACGGACTTTCCGAACCGGTTCCACCGGTGTGCATCGCTTTAACCCGCGCACATTCGAGGTCGAATTCCATTTTCCGATCGGCCCAAATCCGCACGGCGACGTGTTTGATCGCTGGGGCTACCAGTTTGCAAACGATGGCACCGGCGGAACCGGTGGTCTTGTTAGCGTCGGTAAAGGCTTGCGACCAGGCAATCGTCCATGGTTCAAAATGGAATGGCGACCCGTGGCGGCTACCGGCTTGCTTTCGAGTAGTCATTTTCCTGATTCCAGTCAGAACAACTTCTTGATTTGCAACACGATCGGCTTTTTAGGCGTGCTGCAATACGAAGTGAAGTACAACGGCGCGGAAATCACAGCCCAACGAGTTGATGACTTGTTGCAGTCAACGGATCCAAATTTCCGACCAACCGATATCGAAGTTGGCGGTGATGGAGCGATCTATGTTGCCGACTGGCAAAACACGCTGATCGGCCACATGCAGCACAACATGCGGGACCCCAATCGCGATCACGAACACGGACGCATCTATCGTGTTTCGGCCAAGGGTCGTCAGCCTCTGCAACCGGTTAAGATGAAGGGCATGCCGATTGCCGAAGTATTGCAGAACTTCTTTAGTAAAGAGAACAGTACCCGTTATCGCACGCGGATTGAATTGAGTGGTCGGGACACCGGCGAAGTCATCCGCGAAGTATTGACGTTCACCCAGAAACTGGATCCAAGTAAAGCGCCGGTTGATCGCGACGAAGCACAAGCACTCTTGGAATGTTTGTGGGTTCACCAGGAACACCGTGTGCCGAACATGGCGTTGATCCAAAAAACGTTCAAAGCCGCCCAACCGCTTGTCCGCGCCGCGGCGATCCGTACGCTTGGCCACTGGGCCAAACACAAACACAACGGCCAGGTTTTGCAAGATCACCTAACTGGTTGGGAAAGCCTTTTGTCGGCCGCAGCGAAGGACGAATCGGCGCTAGTCCGTGCCGAAGCGGTCAAATCAGCGGTGGAGTTCGATGGCTTGATGCCTGCCGAAACCATCTTTGAAGTGGCAACCCGACACACCGATCCCGAACTGGATCTAGTACTGGCTTACGCCCGTAGCCAGATCAACGTTGATCAAATGATCGCTGAAGCGATTCGCTCCAAGACGCCCCTCTCTGACGCAGCCGAAGACTACGCTTTGGCCAGTGCTGCACCCGGCCTGTTGCTAGAGATGAATAAGTCAATTGCCGTTTACCAAGCGTTACTGTCGCGGGATGCAATCCCGGAACCGTTCCGACTTGAGGCTGTGAATGCACTGGCGAAAACTAACTCGAAATCTCCGCTGCAGCAATTGGTGACTAGCCTGAGTAATGCCGAGCAAAACAAGCTGGGCAGCTTGGATGATTTGGCCGGAATGTTGACGACCGTCGCAGGAACGACCGTGGCTGATCACAAGTTGCTCCAGCAGGTAGCCGATCAAACTCAGTCGCCAGTGGTTCGGGCGTCTGCCTATGCGGCGTGGTTGAATTCGGGCGATACCAATCAGGCTTGGCAGCATGCACTTGGATCGCGTGAAAAGCTCCGCGATGCACTTTCGAGTGTCAATAAGATCAAAGACACGACAACTCTGGCTAAGCTTTATCCGTTAGTCCGTCCATTGATGTTTGAATTGCCCAAGGCACTGCGTAGCGAAGACGACAACGTTGCGGCGAAGCCTGGTCCACCGGTGACATTCGAATATTTTGCTCCCAATCCCGACAACGTTAGCAACCAAACGCTGGACCGATTACGGCCAACGCTAACGGGTAACGTCGATAAATTCGAAAAGTATGTGCCGGGCGGAGGTCAGGACGGGTTCGCGACTCGGCAAACCGCATCGATTGTTGTTCCTACCAGCGGTGCGTACACATTTTTCATTACTTCGGATGATGGTTCACGGCTGTACATTGATGGCCAAGAAGTCATTAACAACGACGGACTGCACGGCATGTCGCAAAAGAGCGGCAAGGTGCAATTGGATGCAGGCTTTCACGAAATTGTGGTGACCTATTTCGACAATGGTGGTGGCGATGGTTTGCAAGTCGCTTGGCAGGGCCCTGGGTTCGATCAAGTGGCGATCGACGCAACCGTGTTACGTCCGGCAGGAACTGGTAATTTGAAACAGCAGGCCCTGCAAGTGGTCGCAACTTGGCCCGGACATCTAGACGAAAAGATCAGCGACTTTGCCAAACTGATCAGCAGCGATTCTTTAACGGGTACGGCCCTGAACGCACTTTCTTCACTGCCAAGCAAGACAGTGGCTGATAAGCTTTCCAAGGCCGACGCGGCTGCAATCCTGGAGCAATTGCTCCAGCGAGCGGACATTGCAACACCGGTTGAACGCCAAAGCGACGAATTCACCAATTTGTTGCAACTGGGAACCAGTCTGACCAGTGTTACAGAAGCTGAAGATGGGAAACGGTTGAAAGAGCTGCGAGCCAGTATTCCGATCAAGGCCGACCTGCAGGTGATGAAGTTGGGTGCGGAGGTCTACGCACGCGAGAGCCATTGCGCGACGTGTCACCAACCCAGCGGTCAAGGCTTACCCAACTTGTATCCACCGATCGACGGCAGTTTGTGGACGACCGGCAATGAGGATCGCTTGATTCGCATGGTGCTGGACGGAATGCACGGCACAATCGAAGTCAAAGGCAAGCGATACAGTTCGCCGCCGCTACCGCCGATGACCGGTTTCCGTCAGATACTAAACGATGAAGAGATCGCGGCAGTGCTGACGTACGTTCGCAATTCGTGGTCCAACCGCGCCAAACCGGTTGCCCCACAGCATGTTGCTAAAATGCGGGCGATTGACCGCGGTCCAGATGCATCCTTCTGGAGTGTCGTTGACTTGATGAAGACGTATCCGATGGAAGACGGCAGTGTCGCAGTTGCCCAAGCGTCGACCGACGGTTGGATTCCAAGGCTTGTCAAAGAATGGAGCAAGGCCGACTTCAGTGAGTCCGATCTGGCAGAACGAGGGCGTTCGTTTGAATCAGGCGCGAAATCATTCAAGCGAATCGGTTGTATCCAATGCCATAAGGTTGGCAACGAAGGGGGTGAGTTCGGTCCGAATTTGGCGCAACTAGAAATGAAGAAACGCAACGCCGCTTACGTGCTTGGTTCGATGCTTGACCCGTCCAAGGACATCGAGGAGAAGTACGTGATGCGAATCTACTTGATGGATACAGGCGAAGTTATCTCGGGATTCGTCGTCAGTGAAACAGCGACCGAGGTTCTGATCAAATCCGACCCGCTAAACCAGGACAAGCCAAGCGTCGTGAAGAAGGACGAAATTGAACAGGAAAAGACGAACGAAACGTCGGCGATGCCCAACGGTCTGTTGAACTATTTCACCAAGCAAGAGGTCCTGGACCTGATTGCTTATGTTTTGTCTGGAGGCGACAAGGCAGATGGAATTTATGAACGATAGCTAACCAATGACCAGCTAACCAGTGACCAGCCAACCAATGACCAAGCGTCTGACAACGCTCCTGTGATTCCAGCTAATTGTGATGGTCGATTTCGATCATTGTGGAACTTGGTCATC
>JBDNHU010000029.1:0-8762 GCA_041688615.1 Mariniblastus sp.
CTACGTGCAAATGACGAGCACAGGAAGGACATTGATCCGAGTAGTAGCGATTGCTGGTAAACATTTTGTACCTCTGGTGTTGAAGAGCCAAGAGACAACGTTCTCTTGATCATAAGCATTAAGGAGCCATTAGCAACCCCAATGATTCAACAACGTCCTATTGGCCGACTTAAAAGCTAGACAGCCCAATTAACTAGAGAGGATTGCTAGCTCTTTGAAGCGATTTTAACGAGAACAGCGGGTAATTTGCCGCGGAAACTTTCTTATTTGAGGGTAGCGTTTAACTACCCAAACCTATGCTTTTAACGTTGACCTCTCATCCCTAGACCATTGAACATCGAAAACTATGCCGATGCCCCCAGGAATTTCAACTGTGACGCCTGCTCAAACGGCGACCCATTTAATCGCCAAGCTTGCGGAAATGGACCCAAAGCTGAACCCGCAAGAGCTATTGCGAGTTGGGCACTTGGTTTCCACGAATTGCGATGTTACTCAAGAGGTGTTGGCCGACAAAAAGTCAATCGAAAATTTGTGGCGTGAAATTTCCCTTAGGTTGCAAGCGGCATCCGACCAACATGCGGCGGTGACAATGGAATTGCAAGCCTTGGCAACGACCGACCCTCAACAATTCACACCTACTCAAGTCTGGACCTTGGTCAAGACTATTAAGGTGTTAAGCCAACTTCTGAACCTCTACACCAAAAGCTAAGTAAATTCAGTGTTCGTTGGGCGACACCTGACTAAAGCACCATGAGCCCACCCGCTAGTCTGAACTTTTGGTCCGTCATAAGTGCCACTAGCAGCACAGAATCGAACACTTCAGCCACCAAGCGCTTTGCCACGGGCGAATCGGACGAAACGTCTATAAAAAAACACAAGCCCCAATATCAGACGCTTGCGTTGAAATTCTTCACGACTACCAAAAATCCATCAGTCCAGCAATTTTGCTTCTGCATGAATTTGCTTCAGTTGCTGTGCGGTTATCTTGATGACTTTCCGATCGTAAGTCATCAAACCATTGATCTCGCCTTCAACGTCCGTCGTCTGCGTATAAACGCCCGCCGCAATCCCCCTGGTTTTTAGGTCGGCTAAACGCCGAATCGATTCGATATAGCGTGCCTGGTACTCTTTTTCATCTTTAGGCAAGCCACCGTACCCCCAATTTTCTCGATCTTCATCCCACAAATGCCCCTCGGCTGCCAATCCATGCCCTCCAAATTCGCCAACCACTTTCACGAAGGATGAGAAGCGTTTTTCACCCAAAGGAAAATCGGGATGAGGATACTGGTGATGATCCGCGATATCGCCAATGGGCCAAAAATTTCCACCACTGGCAACATTGACCAAACGACTTGGGTCTCTTTGCAGCGTCCATTTTCCCACGTCAATCGTCCGGTGTTGACCCCAAGCTTCGTTATAAGGCGTCCACACTACAATCGATGGATGATTCTCTAACGTACGGATCATCGCTTGAAATTCGTTCAGATACTGCTGATGATCATCTTCTGTCCAAATGGCATCAACAGGATTTGATTCCATCCTGGTCCAAAGAGGACTAGGGCCGCCGCTAACTTGATCTTGCCAGACCATCATCCCGATTCGATCGCAATATTCGTAGTAGCGCCGAGGTTCAACTTTGATATGCTTGCGAATCATGTTGAAACCCGCTTCCTTCAAGAAATCAATATCGAATTTCATTGCTTCATCCGATGGAGGCGTCAACAAACCATCAGGCCACCATCCTTGATCCAACGGGCCCCAATGAAAAATCGGCTCTCCATTAAGCCTGAATCGATAGTCACCATTTTCATCCTGGTATTTGCCTACCGTTCGAATGCCTGCATAGGATTCAACGGTATCCACCTTTTCACCGCTTGGATCAATCAAATCGACTCTCAGGTCATAAAGAAACGGTGCATCAGGTGTCCATAATTTGGCATTGTCGATTCGTAAGTCAATCCACTGCTGCCCTTGGGTTTCCGATTTAGCCACGACCCTACCATCATCGATAACCGTGACCAATACTCGACTTTGCTCTGCTTTGCTTCCCTCGATCACAGGCAGAACCGTTATCCGTCCATGCTTGGCGTCGGTTCCAACTTTGATTTCCTTCAAGTAGGTTTCTGACACCTGTTCCAGCCAAACCGACTGCCAGATTCCCGATACTTGCGTGTACCAAATTCCACTTGGATTCAGAACTTGCTTACCTCTTAATTGCGATCCTTCGGTTTCGTCCTTAACACGAACGATCAATGAATTCTTACCAACCTTGGCGGCAGTCGAAATATCAAACGAAAACGGTGTGCTTCCCCCCCGATGACCGCCGACCTTCATTCCGTTCAAGAACACCTCACACTCATAGTCGACCGCCTCGAAATTAAGCAACCATCGACAGTTCGGCTTACTTTGGACGACGAATTCTCTTTGGTACCATAGTGCCTGGTCCGGATTCAGCAATCGCTGGACTCCCGACAACTTCGATTCAATACAAAATGGGACTAGAATTTTCCCCGCCCATTGTTCAGGAACTTCGGTTTGACTGTTCTTGGTAACCTGATAATTCCAATTGCCGTTAAGGCATTTCCATTGCGAACGAACGAAAGCGGGTCGAGGATATTGGGTCCAAGCATTTTCACTTGTCACCGCTTCCCCCCAAGCTGTTGTCAACGAAGATTCAAATGGTTTGGACGAACGCTGCACTGTCGGTAATTCAGGAACATTGTCTAGATCTACCAAATGCGCATCAATAAACTGACCTCCTGTAGTTTGATGACAGGTAATCGCCAGGACGTTTCTGCCAACTTTGGCTGCGGTCTTGACTGCGGCGGCCAATGCGACCGTTTGATAGTCCGTCACGAAACCGGGAAGCGTCGCGATCAACTTTCCGTTCAAATAGATTTTTGCATCCTCATCGTGATAAACCAGCAAGCCCAATGCTTGTGGAATTTGATTCAACATCACCGTTTTGCGGAGCCAAATATCTTCCGATCGCCATTGAGTTGCAACTCTTGAATTGGGAGTTCCTACTGTCCCAAATCCACCGACAGCTTCTTGCCAATTTTGATCATCAAAATCATCTTCCAGCCAACTCTTGCCCGGTTGCTGCACAGTGAATCGCCACCCTTGATCATCAATCGCAATATTCTGACTCCGCAACTTCGTTGTATCCAACAGAAATGACGCTATCAAAACCAACATGCCAACCAATATTCGAGTCATCGTAGTTCCGCTTTGTAGTAGAATGCTGACTTGAACAAAGTCGATTGACCTTGTCCCTCACCTCTTGGCGTCACCTCTTGCCGTCACTTCGTAAAATGATCCCAAGCACACCCATCTCCCACCTTGCGGTCGTGCCAGTTGCTGTCAAGAACTGGAGTAACGAAGACTGACATTGGGCGCGCACAACCCCCGCCGGTCCCGCTGCCAGCATGGAACCCGATTCGTAATGCGCCTTGTCTTAGATCAACCCAGATCGCAGAAGCTATTTAGAAGTGGAGAAACTGTAGGATGTGGCAGTTCGATACTCCGCACCTGGCTTCAGAATGCATGAAGGAAAATTAGACTGGTTTGGACTGTCAGGATAGTGCTGCGTTTCCAAGCAAAAGCCGCCACGATTTACATACGGCTTGCCAGACTTACCCTTGAGTCGGCCATCTAGAAAGTTGCCACAATAGAACTGGATACCTGGTTCCTGAGTATGCACCTCCATCACTCGACCTGACGTAGGCTCATATACCCTTGCGGCTAAGACCATGCCGTCCCCTTCACCGGTTCGATCAATAATAAAGTTGTGATCGTAACCAAGTCCAAATGCTAATTGTTCGTTCTCCACCTGGATGTCGCGGCCAATCGATTTCGCCGCGGTGAAGTCGAACGGTGTCCCCTTAACTACTGGCATCTCCCCTGTTGGAATCAAACTGGAATTGACCGGAGTGTAACGTTTCGCGCTCAACATCAATTCATGATCCAGAATCGTACCCTCACCCTCGCCTTTCAAATTGAAGTAGGAATGCTGAGTTAGATTGACCGGCGTCGCCTTGTCGGTCGTTGCCAAATATTCCACTTTCAATTCATTCTTGTTGGTCAATATGTATTTGACACTGATATCCAAATTGCCCGGGTAACCTTCTTCCTTATCCTTGGCCAGGTAAGTCAACTCTAAACCGGTCCAATCATCGCCTTGAATTAGGGCCGTCTTCCAAACCACTTTATCAAATCCAATCACCCCTCCGTGCAAATGATTCTCATTATTATTAACCGCCAATTTGTAATCTTGGCCATCGATCGAAAACTTGCCAAACGCAATGCGATTTCCGTATCGCCCAACAATCGCACCAAAATACGGTTTATCGACAGCGTTCATGTAATCTTCAACGTGATGGTAACCCAGTACCACATCCGCAAACTTACCGTCCCGGTCTGGTACCATGATTGAGGTAATAATCGCTCCATAATTGGTTACCTTCACAGTCATGCCCGACGAATTTCTTAGTGTGTAAAGCTGAATAGAATCAAAGTCTTCAACCTTCGTTTGGTCAGCATTAACGATTGCGCAATCAACGAATGCCATAAAAAGCATAGCTGACACCGCGGCAAAAACTTTGAACAGATCCATAACCTGCGATTCTTGAACGCATTCTCTTGTGGCAAACATTTCTTATTCCTTAAACTTCGTTCTAGAGTTTACTAATTACTTCCCAAGCCCCATCTAGTCAGCACACTTAGCTTCCAGTGCTGACCCAATGCTATTCCTTGCCAGGCACCTCTTGTCCCGCTGCAGTTGAATTCGTATCGGAAAAAGATCCTCCTGACGGATCGACGGATTGAATATCGGACTTTCCCAGAACCTCCGCCGGCAAACCAACCACCACCTCCGATTCGGTCTCTTTATCAATCTCCAGCACCGAGAAATCTGCAAAAGAAACATAAATGGTGGCCACCGCGGCAATCAAGAACGAACCCGCTGGCGTGGCAAATCGCCAGGGGGTCATGTCGACTGCACCCACATCTTTTTGAACAAATTCAATTGCTAACGGGCGAATCTCGCCAATGACCAACATCAAAATCACCAGCCAAGCGAACACCACACCTAAAAATTGAAACTCGTGCATCGAAGCAACCACCTTATCAAAAGGTGATACAAAATAGCCCGTCGCGATGACACTAAAACCTACCAACAACGCAATGTTCGCGGCCATCGCTGGCACTCGTTTGGTCAACATGCCGACCAATACCACGGCAAAAATCGGAATGAAATACATACCGTTCATCTTCTGTAAATAACTGAAGATTCCGCCAGCGTTTGCCAATATCGGTGCTAACGTCATGGCAATAATTGCCACAATCAACCCAAAGACGGCACCGATTCGCACTACCTGATGATCCGAAGCGTTGGGGTTAATCAATCGCTTGTAAAATCCCAAACTAAACAGTGTGCAGGTGCTATTAAGTGCTGAATTGAAACTCGACAACACCGCACCCACCATCACTGCCGCAAAGAAACCCGTCAACCAATTTGGCAGCACTAGTTTAACAAGTTGGCCGTACGCCTGGTCGGGTTGAACATTTTGCCCAGCGAAGATACTAAAAGCAATCATTCCGGGAATCACCAAATAGAGAGGCCCAAACAACTTCAGAAGACCGGTCAACAACACACCTTTCTGCCCTTCGGCCAAACTACTGGCTCCGAATGTCCGTTGAATGATCTGCTGATTGGTTGTCCAGTAAAAGAGATTCAACAAAAAGATGCCGGAAAAAATCGTTCCAAAGGGTACCGAACTTTCCGGACCGCCGACAGAATTGAACCGCAGTTTTTGGTCCGCGTACATCTGTGAAAATCCTGCCATCGCTCCGTCACCGCCACCAAGATAACTTAGTGCAAAATACGTGATCAGCAAACCACCGATCAACAAACCAATCCCATTCAATGTGTCGGAAACCGCAACCGTTTTCAGCCCTCCAAATAGGGCATAGATTGAACCGATTATCCCCACAACCCAAACCACGACCCATAAGGCAACGGTGTCAGGCGTTAAGTCTACTGAATCAGGAATGACTGGAGCCAACATTCCAGGAACGTCCAAGATTCCAATCATCCCCACAGCGCCCGAATACAAAATCACGGGCAGTAAGACGCCAACGTAAGCCACCAAGAAGATCAAATTGGTAATCACTTGTGTCGTGTGATCGAACCGAATCTCTAAATATTCGGGAACCGTCGAAACACCACTCTTCAAGAACCGGGGCAAAAAGAACCACGCCATAAACACCAAGGCGATCACGCAAACCACCTCCCACACCATGACGCACAATCCATCCTTGAATGCGTTGCCATTTAGTCCCACCAACTGCTCGGTGGATAAATTAGTCAACAACAGTGACCCCGCAATCAATGGAAACGTCAACGAACGACCAGCAAGGAAATAACCGCTAGAAGTGTCATGGTCGTCGTTCCGAGTGATTCGCCAAGTCAAGACGCCAACCAGCCCCGTGAAAACCAGGAAAGATAAAATTGTCAGAACATCCATGGACGCGATTTCTCTTCAAAAATACTGGGAACGATTCAATGATACGGAATAAAATTATAATCGATAATGACCAATTACGCTGAACTTAACGCAGGACTACATGACTCGAAAATCAAGCGATTGTCCAAAAGGCAGTTGACTTGGAATGCCGATTTTAGGCTTCAAAATACTTAAGTGAACCCGTTACTTCACCAACCGCCCAAGTAACACCTCTCTGGAAATGCTGGACTGTCTAGCTTGAAGATGAAGCCAAACTAACAACAGCCCACGAACACCTGGAAAATGATCCATTTGCAAACCAATGCGACGGCGATTCATGCAACAAGCTAACCGCGAATAACACTGGCCCCCGCTGCCGGACAACTTGTAAAGGCATCCGCTTTTCGGCCGAATTTCTGAGCATACTGTCGCTCCACAATTTCCATGACCGCTTCCACTTTCTCTGCTTGAACCAAACTGACAGTACACCCACCGAACCCGCCCCCAGTCATTCGGGATCCCCAAACCCCGTGTTCCATTCCCAGTCCGCGAACAATGTCAACTAATCCATCCAGTTCGGGGCAACTGACTTCAAAATCATTGCGAAGTGAATCATGGCTTTCATACATCAATCGCCCAGCAGTCATCCAATCACTTTCCGACAATGCTTTTGCGGTCAGCAAGGTGCGCTGCGTTTCGGTGATCACATGGCGGGCTCGACGATACTGCACATCGGTCAACAATTGATGCTTCGCGGCCAAGTCAGGCATGCAAAGTTGGCGATAACTTGACAGGCTTAGCCTCTGCAGTGCGGCATCACACTGTCGCCTTCTATCAGCATATTCACCACCGCTTAATTCGTGCTTAACATTCGAATTTACAATCATGATCACGGGATTGTCCTTGGCCGGCGACTTTCCAAGCTGGATCATTTGTAGCGTCTTCGCTTGACAATCTATCAACATCAGTCGATCACGCTCACCAAAAACACTGCTAAATTGATCCATGAGGCCGCATGGAACCTGAGCAAAATCGTGCTCAGCCTGCTGACACAACAGAGACTTTTGCATCTTACTGATCTTCAAGTCAGTCAATACCTCCAGCAACGTTGCCGTCGCAACTTCAATCGCTGCACTGCTAGAAAGTCCACCACCGAGGGGAATTGAAGACGAAATTACTGCCTTGAATCCAGGAACGACAACCTGCTTCTGTTGAACCCCAGAAATAACGCCCCGAACATAGTTGCTCCAAGCATCCTTGCCTTGATCGGGCGGTATCGGATGTTTCAGATCGATCGAAACGCCGCGATTTAATTGCAGGCTGTAAATTTCGGCTCGGCCTGAGTCCACTTCATGGTGGGTCCCGATGGTCGAATCCGCTATCGGCTGCGAACGGTCTTCAACTGGATCAATCCTCGCGTTCCTTCGACTAGCGGCAATGACTACATAACGCTCGATCGCCATCGGCAATACAAATCCATCGTTGTAATCCACATGTTCGCCAATCAAATTCACACGGCCAGGCGCGGCTACCACAACGTCAGCAAAATGACCGTGCCGCTGCACAAAAGCCTGTTCAGCTAAATGAACTTGCAACTGCAATTCAAGAGAAGCGGATTGGACGGACAACACGCGTGTGGTACCTGGGGATCGATAAAGGGATTTGTATGCACTTCAAGAGACGGTTAAGGACGCCCGTTACTCTTAATTTGACATCTTCGAACAATTCAGCGGATGAATCAATGAGTTACGACGTAAACAAATTGAGATACTTTGTCAGCAGAAAATATCCAGGCAAATGAATAGAAACCTGGAATTCGCAACCGCACGAGAAATGTTCAGCTTTTCGCGTCGGTGGGAACGGCCCCTTGAAAATGAACTCCGTTTCGCCTAGCTAGGCTGGCTGTTGCGCCGAAATTGACCTGGAGTGATCCCAACTTCTCGTTTGAATACCACATGCATGTACTCGGGGTGGTCAAACCCACATCTGCCAGCGATCTGCTCCATGGAAAGATCCGTTTCAGATAACAACCCTTTAGCCCGCTTGATTTGCACGCTTCTAATTTCCTGCTGCGGCGACCGATTAAAGTAGCGACGCAACTGGCGTTCAAGCGTACTTCTAGACACCGGCACATTCGCCAAAATGTCTTTCACCGAAATACCATGGCATGCGTTTTCCCGGATATAGGTGATTGCCGCAGCAACGTCCCTGTCGGAAATTGCGACAACGTCCGTTGACTGCCGAACAGTGATTCCA
>JBDNHU010000268.1:0-34157 GCA_041688615.1 Mariniblastus sp.
CCGTCAGAAAGTGCTGCGCCGTCAGAAAGTGCTGCGCCGTCAGAAAGTGCTGCGCCGTCAGAAAGTGCTGCGCCAGGGCCTCGCCCTGCGACTTTCAAGTCTATCAACGACAGCCACGCGAGTGTCGGTCCGACTCTAGCACGCCCAACACCAACGCCATCATTGCAAATAAACGATCCGGTCTTGCGAACAAACGCGGCGGCGAAAGCGAACCCTATTTACACCAGCCTGCGATTCAGTTCTCCACGACTTGGGATCGTGTTGCCGCGAGGGATTCAGCGCGGGCAAACTCATGTTGTTGAATTTCTCGGTGAACGACTAGGCGATGCGCAAGAGATCTTATTTTATTCGCCTGGATTCCAGGCCACCAATATTGAAAAAGTTGACGACAATCGAATCAAGGCTTCAATCACTGTAGACGCCGAAGTTCCTCTGGGTTCTCACATGGTCCAAGTTCGAACATCCAGCGGCATTAGCGATTACCGCCCCATCTGGATCAATCAGTTGCCTGCGGTTGCCGAGGTTGAACCCAACAGTGATTTCGCTACGCCTCAGTTGATTGGATTGAATGTGGCCGTCAGTGGAACTTCTGACAATGAAGATGTGGATTATTATGTCGTTGAATGTAAAAAAGATCAGCGATTAAGCGTCGAGATTGTTGCGATGCGATTAGGCAGCTTTCTGTTTGATCCTTACGTTGCAATATTGGATGCGAAACGTTTTGAATTGGCGGTTTCGGACGACTCGGCCTATGGTGCGCAAGACGGCATTTGCAGTGTAAAGATCCCTGAAGACGGGAAATATATCGTCGCGGTTCGCGAAAGCAGTTTCGGCGGGAATGGTGAGTGTCGGTATCAATTACAGGTGGGAACCTTCCCGCGATCGACCGCTGTTTTTCCTGCCGGAGGAAAGTTAGGCGAAACCTTAAAGGTCAAGTTTCTTGGTGATTCGTTGGGCGTGGTCGAAAAAGACATCGCCCTGCCGACCGCCGCGGTTGCAGATTTCAAAATCTATCCAGAAGATGCGGGCGGATTGGCCCCGTCCGGGCATGCGTTCCGCTTAAGTGATCAAGATAATGCTTACGAAGCCGAACCTAATTCGAATTTTGATAACGCGACGGTAGTCGCTTTCCCAGCGGCGATCAATGGGATCATCGAAACACCTGGCGATGAAGATTTTTACAAATTTTCTGCCAAAAAGGGCCAGGTGTGGGACATCGAAGTTTTTAGTCGCCGCGTACGTTCAGGTCTAGATCCGGTTTTGAATCTTTGGAAGGGTGATCGCGGTTACTTGGTCGGCAATGACGATTCGCGAGGCCCCGATTCGTACCTTCGCTTTACCGTGCCCGAAGACGGCGATTATTTTCTTCGGATCAATGACCATTTAGGTCAAGGCCAAGCAGATTTCGTTTATCGCGTCGAATTCCAACCGGTGGTTCCCACCCTCAGCTTTGGTATTCCAAGGCCCGAACAGTATGGACAATATCGTCAGACCATTGTGATCCCTAAGGGCGGACGGTTCGCGACTCAGTTCTTGGCCAACCGTGCGAATTTCGGTGGCGAATTAATTCTCAGCCCTGAAGGCTTACCGACCGGTGTGACGATGACGGCACAGCCTATGGCGGCCAATCTAAATTTGATGCCCGTTGTTTTCGAAGCAACCGAAGAGGCGGAAGTTGGCGGAAAGCTATTCGAACTTTCGGGACGCCACATTGACGAAACATTGCAAATTTCGGGGCTGTTTGAAAATTCAGCGGACTTCATCCTGGGTCAACCCAACAATGCCAAGTACGTTACCGGTGACGTTAACAAAATGGCGATTGCGGTGGTGGAAAAGTTGCCTTTCCAGATTGAAATCGAACAGCCGAATTCACCTATCGTGCAAGGTGGCGCGAAAAATCTGAAGATCAAAGTGATTCGGGATGAAGGCTTTATGGGAAACGTTCACGTTGAATTCCCTTTCCGCACGCCAGGCATCGGAACCCTGGGAAACATTCAAATCAAACCCGAACAAACCGAAGGCGATTACCCGCTAAATGCCGCCGATAATGCCCAAGTAGGGAAATGGCCCGTTTACGCAATCGGTATGTCGGATGTGGGCGGACAAGCTTGGACCAGCACTCAGTTGGCTGAACTGGAAGTCGCCAAACCTTACGTGCAACTGGAGATCCCTCGTGTCGGGTGTGAGCAAGGGGAAGCCATTCTGGTCAGTTGCAAAGTCAATCACGTGACTCCGTTTGAAGGTGAAGCCACGGCAGAACTTTTCGGACTGCCGCCTCACTCAACCGCCCAAGTCAAGACGTTCAATAAAGAAACCCAAGAGATTGTCTTTGAAATCCAGACCAAGCCAGAAACTAATGCCGGCAAACATCGCGGCGTATTCTGTCAAGTCACAATTCCCGTTAACGGTGAACCTGTTGTCTCAAGGGCAGGGCAGTTTGAATTCCAAGTGGACGTTCCGCTGCCTAAAGAAGAACCCAAGAAAGCGGAGCCCGCTCCTGAACAGCCGAAACCCGAGGCGCCCGAGGCCGCAGTCGCGCCGCCCGCCAAGCCACTCTCTCGCCTTGAGAAATTGCGATTGGAAGCCTCCCAAAAGGGCGGCTAACCGATCACACACGGCTGCAGCACATCAGCCGTTTTCGAGTTGCCCGAATATCTTCTGGGCAGCAACAGTCAACTTGACAGAATTTCGCCAAAACTTAATTTCCCCGCCTCAACACCCGCCCAAAGCCTCGAAAGCTTGGTAACCAAACGAACCTAGTTTTCGAAACTTTCACTTCAAGAATCAATAAACTGGCAAACGGATTTCCATTTGCGTTGGACTTACAAATGAACAACTCCTTGATCCTTAAATTCTCGCGATTCATCATGCTGTTAGTGGCTGCGACATTAACCACGCTAATGGTTTGCAATTCACTTTGTGCGCAAGAGCCTGCGTCGGAAGTTGCCACAAATTCCACTCAGGTTTCGGCGGCACCCGCAGTCGTTGATGACAAGATTCCAGCGACGGTAACCGCCGAACAACCTAATCCCGACATCGTACGACTATCCGTCTTTCCGACAGAAGTTTCGTTAACCACCACAAGAGATCGTCAGTCTTTGGTCATCCAAGTCGAATTGCAAAACGGCCTGACCTATGACGTGACTGATGACGCGAAACTAACCTTGGGCGACGCCAGCATTGCCCAACTGCAGCAAAATATTTTGACACCCAAAGCGGATGGGCTGACTGAACTTTCGATTGATTATCAAGGACACCAAACCAAGCTGCCTGTCACAGTAGGCCGATCAGCGGAAACAACGCCGATTAGTTTCAAGCTAGACGTGATGCCCGTGTTCATGCGTAGCGGTTGTAACACCGGAAGTTGCCACGGTGCGGGTCGCGGCAAAGATGGATTTCGCCTTTCACTGTTTGGCTTTGATCCGAACGGAGACCATTTCCGCCTGACTCGTGAACAACTGGGACGACGAGTCAACCTAGCACTTCCCGAACAGAGCCTTCTTTTAGAAAAATCACTGGGGACGGTTTCCCATACCGGTGGTTCGCTGATAAAGAAAGACGATCAATACTTCAACACGATGCTTGAATGGCTAAAGGACGGTGCCCCAAATGACCCAATCGAAGTTGCAGCGGTTACTGCATTGGAACTTTATCCTGAAAACGGTGTTCTCAATGGTGAAGGCGCGCAGCAACGCTTAACCGTGCGGGCAAAGTATTCCGATGGCACCGACCGAGACGTCACCTCGCTGGCTTTCTTTTCAACATCCAATGACAACTCAGCAAAGGTGGGTCAGGACGGGATTGTCACGGCAGCCGCCCGAGGCGAAGCCTTTGTGATGGCTCGCTATGATACGCACACCGTGGGCCGTCAGTTTATCGTACTGCCTAAGGACTTGGAATTCACTTGGTCCAACCCACCGGCCAACAATTACGTCGACGAATTGATGTATCAGAAGTGGCGTCGCTTGCGGATCAATCCTTCCGAATTATGTGACGATCAAACTTACATTCGCCGCGTCAGTCTTGATATCTGCGGCATGCTGCCAACGTCCGATCAACGGGACGCATTTGTTGCAGATGCCGATCCCGACAAACGAGCGAAATTGGTTGATCGATTGCTTGAACGGAAAGAATTTGTCGAAGTATGGGTGATGAAATGGGCGGAACTGCTGCAAATTCGCTCGACAATTTCAGTCAGCTACAAGTCAGCGCTTTTATATTTTAATTGGTTGCAACAAGAGATTGCGGGCGAAGTGCCTATCGATCAAATGGTGCGAAAGTTGCTGTCTGCCAAGGGCGGGACCTTTTCCAGCCCAGCGACGAACTACTATCAGATGGAAACCGACACATTAAAGGTTTCAGAAAATGTCGCCCAAGTTTTCATGGGCATGCGAATTCAATGTGCTCAATGTCACAACCATCCCTTTGATCGGTGGACGATGGATGACTATTACAGTTTTGCGTCGTTCTTTTCACAGGTGGGCCGCAAGCCTGCCGAAGACCCACGCGAAGTTGTCGTGTTTAATTCTGGCGGTGGCGACGTCAGACACTTGGTAGACAACCGAGTCATGTTGCCTAAATTTTTGGGCGGAGCACAACCAGACATTAAGCCTGGACAAGACCGACGCGAGATTATGGCCAATTGGTTGGCATCGCCAGAGAATCCTTACTTTGCGAAAAATCTTAGCAATATCGTCTGGTCTCACTTCTTTGGCAAAGGCATCATTAGCGAGGTGGACGACGTCCGAGTGAGCAATCCGCCGGTCAATGAAGCATTACTTGATGAACTCGGCAAACGCTTCACCCAGTACAACTATGACTTTAAGCAATTAGTTCGTGATATTTGTACGTCGCGTACTTATCAATTAAGTACCCAGGCTAATGAATCCAATGTTAGTGACGAAACTAACTTTTCGCGGCGATATTTGAATCGCCTTCGCGCCGAGGTGATGTTGGACGTGATCTCGCAAGTGACCGATACGGGCAACAAGTTTCAAGGTCTTGCCTTTGGAGCACGCGCCGTACAAATTGCTGATGGCAACACATCCAATTACTTCTTGACAACATTTGGCCGGGCCAAACGTGAGACGGTATGCAGTTGCGAAGTTGTGATGGAACCCAACTTGTCACAGGCACTTCACTTGTTAAACGGTGATACCGTCAATCAAAAATGTCGACAAGGCGGACTGGTTAAGCAAATGCTGGCCGACGGTAAGTCTGTAAATGATGTGATTAACGAAATTTATAAACGGGCCCTTTCTCGTTCCGCAACTCCGGTAGAACTGGAAGGTTTGAACCAACAAATTGAACAAGTCGAAAACAAAGAACAGGCCCTAGAAGATGTTTTTTGGGCTGTACTGAACAGCCGAGAATTTATTTTTAACCACTAAGAGGTTTGCTCTGGCTTGAGTGGCGGATGATTTAGGTATCGGGATTGGGATCCCGACCCTGATCCCGCTGTTGAAAATGTTATTTCAAGCTAGTCGAACTTCACCGAAATTAACTTGCCACCTATAGATTCGAATTCGCAGGACTGCTTTGCAATGAATTTCCGATTAACGCTTACAATTCGACTTTTGGTTGCAACGTGCTGCTACTTGGGTGCCAGTGCATCGACCGCGGCCGATGAAAAAGTGACTTTTGACGATCACGTGAAGCCCCTTTTTGCACAGCGTTGCGCCGCTTGCCACAATCCCAATAAAAAGAGTGGTGATCTGGACGTGACCAACTTCACCGCCTTGATGACCGGTGGTGGTTCTGGTGCTGTGATCGAACCTGGTGATGCAACTTCCAGCTATCTTTACGCGCTGGTGACTCACGAAGATTCTCCTGAAATGCCTCCCGATTCGGACAAGATCCCTGCTCCTGAAATTGAACTATTGCAAAAGTGGATCGATGGTGGTGCCTTAGAAAATAAAGCCAGTCAAGCAGCTTTACCAAAGAAGAAAAAGCTGGCTGCGGTTTCAGTCGATTCGGCAAAACGCCCTGATATCATCCCAAATCCTTGCCGCTTAACCTTGGAAGTGGATGTCGCCCCTCACCGCAGTCCCGTTGTTACCGCACTAGCGACCAGCCCTTGGGCAGCATTAACCGCCGTTGGTTCCAGTAAACAAGTTCTTCTCTACGACACCAATACTCAACAACTAAAAGGCGTTCTCGACTTCCCCGAAGGACAGATCAATGTCTTGCGATTTTCGCGAAGTGGAACACTGCTGTTGGCTGGCGGCGGACGTGGCGCTGCTAACGGTGTTGTGATTGCCTGGGACATCCGAACCGGCGAACGCGTGATTGAATTGACCGGCGAAATCGATGCGGTCTTGGCCGCTGACATCAGTAATGATCATTCATTGATCGCGTTGGGAGGATCTCAACGAGTGGTACGCATCTTCGACACCGCTTCAGGACGAATGAAACATGAGATCAAGAAGCATACCGATTGGGTTCAGGCCATCGAGTTCTCACCCGATGGAGTCTTGCTGGCTACGGGAGATCGCAGTGGCGGGCTCCTGGTTTGGGAATCCGGTACCGCGCGCGAGTATCTTGACCTGCGTGGACATCAAGCTGCAATTACTAGCGTGTCATGGCGAATTGATTCCAACGCATTGGCATCGGCCAGCCAAGACACGACCATCAAGCTTTGGGAATTGGAAAATGGTAACCAGATCAAGAGTTGGGGTGCGCATGGTGGTGGCGTAACTTCCATTGAATACACCCGGGATAGCCGTATCGCCAGCTGCGGCCGAGACAATCATGCAAAGCTATTCGACCAAAACGGCCAGCAACTGAAGGCCTACAATATGGGCGAACTGGTTTCGTCAGTGACGCACTGCGATGAAACCAACCACTTAATCGCCTGCAATTTTGCTGGGCAATTAAGGATATTCAACTGTAACGACGATGCCGACCTAGGATTCATCTCGGCGGGGCCGTCAAAACTTGCCTTGCGTCAACAAACGGCTCAGACGCAGTTTGTTGCCATCAAGACGACTTTCGACGCACTAGCGAATGCTGCTACCCAGACGCAAAACGCGGTCATAACTCAACAGGCTGAACTGGCCGCCCTGGAGAAAAACGCTCAGGAACTATTGGCCGCTTACACTCAAACTACTGCTGAAATTACGCAAGCGACCGCAGATCTAGAAAGCATAAAGTCTCAATTTTCAACCGCTGAAGATACTGTTGGTAAATTGACACCCGGCCTAGCCAATCTTGGGCAAGCGATCGAAGCTTTGGATCGCGCTCAAAGCACAATGCAATCTCCGCAATTGGAAGCGTCGCGGAATCAGTTGACACAATTGAAGTCAGAACACCAAACGCTTCTGGCAAACAATTCTGCACTGGTGAAAGACCTAAAGCCAAAAGTAGAAGCTCTTGAATTGAAGATTGGCGAATTAACGACAACTCAGACTCAATCCAAAACCAAATTGGATCAAACCAATAGCCTGATCACCACGGCAAAGCCCGAGCTTGAAAAAATAACCGCCGAAGCAACTCAAAAGCAAGCCGAATTCAATGCGGCCAAGCCTGAATTTGATCGACTCAATGCCGAAACGCAACGGCTTGCACAAGCCGTGGAATTTGAAACCCAAGAAGCCCAACTTTTATCGCAACTGGATGCAAAATGGACGGCTATTGAATCGCAGGCCGATTCGATAGCCGATGCGTCTGAAGCAGCGACGGAACTTCAGAATCTGATGACTGAGAAACAAGCGGCCGTTTCCGCGAAAAGCGTAGAGATAACTACCTGGAACCAGGAAGTTCAAAAGCAGCTAGAGCTTCAGACACAACAGGACACCAAACTTGCGCAGTTGATGTCGGAGATCGCTTTACACCAGAAAAAGAAGATCAGTTTGACTGAATCGGATGTGAAACTAAAAGAGAGTTTGACGTCTATTGGGGCCGCCTTAGAACTGGATCCAAACGACCAGGCGGTCAAGGCATCCCTGGACGGCATGACAAGCTTAATCGAAAGTCGTTCGCAATTGAATTTGCAACTGGATGGTCAGCTCAAGGAAATCGATGAGATGGTCACGCTGTCCAACCAAGAAGTAGCACAAAGGAAAGCCACACAAAGCGAACTTGCAGGTCTTATTACTAAGGCTCAAGATGACGTTAAGAACATGTCGCAAGAGATGGAACCGTTCGTCGCCCAACAAACGGCAGCCGAACAAAAGTTGGCCGAACTGAATACCCAAATGCAACAACTTCAAAGCCAGCATGAAGGAATTCGCGTTGCATTACTGACATTACGCGGTGTTGATATTGCTTTGATCGATCCCAACGCAGAGGCAGATTCTTTACAGATCCTCGCCGCAACAGAACTGGCTCAGGAACAATAAAGAGTAGAACTGATTTCATGTTAGCGTGTAGACTCGAATCGCGGTTGCCTGTTGCAGAGCCTAGCAACGGAAGGGGCATTGTATTGATTCCCAGTTTTAGAATTCTGCCGCGTAGTGTCAGGCGTAGGTAGTGTTTTGTTCCACGAGAGCCAAGTCATGGACGATGAATCTAGCTATATTTGCGATCACTGCGGCGAAGAAATTATTGTGCCGATCGATTTGTCAGCCGGGAACGAACAAGAGTATGTCGAGGATTGCCCGGTCTGCTGTAGCCCCAACGTAATCCGAGTCGAAGTGTACGACGGTGAAGTTCGCATCTACAGTTCACCCGAATAAGTTCACCCGAATAAGTTCATCGGCCATACGGCCTAGTGCTGCGAACCAGAAATCGCCCGCGAATCGGAGATTACCGGGCGAAGCAGAAGGAGTATTGCGGAGAAAGAGTATTGCACTCGAAGAGGTGCGTCAGGCAACACGGCCCGCGATGGAAATCTCAAGTGCGACAGCCGGCAAACGACTCTTTGGAACTCCAGCGGAAATAATCTCCACCAAATATCAACCACGCCAAACCCAGCTCTAGCCTTGCCGCTGGTAACTGGGCCTTGCCGCTGGTAACTGGGCCTTGCCGCTGGTAACTGGCCCTTGCCGCTGGTAACTGGCCCTTGCCGCCAAAACACGGCGTAGACTTCAGGCCTGAACATTCCCAGCCTGTATTTCGCAGGCCCAGTCGTATCACAGGCAATGCTTGCGTTGTCCATCAACTAAAACGGCACTTCTCCCGAACCGTTGGTTCCTGGCTCTTCGTCGTCGTCATCCTCATCGTCAAATTCATCAAATGGATCTTCGTCTTCATCGAAACGATCTGGGTGCAACGGGTCATCCGAATTAAAAAAGAAATCACCCAACCCTAAAGGCAACGACTCGCCTCCCAATGAACGCTTCTTCCGTTCGGCCAAAGCTTCCAGATCCAATGCGTCTTGTCCAAGGCAGCTTTCTAAGGCCTCTCGCCAGGCAGCGTCGCGGCTAAGTGGATGATCCGCATCCTGCTGCAAACGCTTCAATGCGTATCGCAACATGTTGATTCCGTCGCGTGGCGAAAAATTCAACTTCAATTCATGACTGCGTTGCAAGAACTCAGTCGTCATCGCCAACAATTCGGTCTCGCAAAACGGTAAGTGATACTTCAAAATCGACATTTCGTCTTCACGATTTGGGAAACCAAGCTGCAACGTAGGCTGCAACCGACTTAAGATATAGTCAGGAATCTCAAACGTAGAATCATCCTGATTCATCGTCACAGCGCACCGAAAGCCAGGACTAGCCTTGATCGTGATCCCGGCCACAATCGATTCGACATATCGTCGATGATCTAATAAGGGAGCCAACGAAGCCCAGGACTTTTCATTCATCCGGTTGCCTTCGTCCAAAATACAAACGCCTCCGTTGATCATGGCACTCACCAACGGTGAGGCATGATAAGCGATTTTACCGTTTTCACTAAGAACCGGCGTCACCAAAAGATCTTCGGGCCGAGTATCGCTGGTGCATTGAAAAACGTAAATCGGCTTTCCCAATTCATTGGCCGCAGCCATCGCCAAAGCCGTTTTTCCAATACCGGGCAAACCTACCAAGCGAGGCGAAAGTGGAACATCACGAGGATCAACCACTAACCAACAAGCCAAGACCTGTTTAAGGATTTCGCGTTGCCCGATCCACTGCCCAATCGCCTCATGCGGCGCACTTATTTGAAGGCTGACACCCTGAATTTGAACTTTATTTTGCATCAATGGACTCGAAAAACTGCGAACTCGTTAACATCACAAACAATTCAACAACCATGCTACCAAAGCCAAATGACTTCAAAGCAAAGTGAACTCGTTCCCATTCTACCCAATGAAGTTGCCGCGAACAGCCAACCGAATCTCCGCTAACCTGCGTTCAAGACCACCGCATTGCTAACCAAACAGGCCATGGCCCGAGAACCAACCACTCCGCCATTCTCTCAATTCAGCATCCCAGTAGCCCCAAAATGACGCTGCGGTCAAGAGCACTGCAGTCATAGCAGAGCAGTCATAGCACTGCTGCAATCGACAAGATCCAATCGTCCGATCCAAAAGAACTCTTTGTTACTTTTTAGCATCATTTCACTGGTTTTAGAAAAGTCCCCAATCAAAGCAAGTCCTATAGTTTGTCACGGCAGTTGCGGCGATCCACTTTCAGAATCTCAAGGGGTCTAACCGTATCTGAAACAGATCGCGTGTTGGGTCTGGCAAGACGAAGTCGCTTGCCGGGCGAATTGTATTGCAAAGTAACGGCCATGATAAACATCGCAAACACAGCATCCAACGCGAACCACCAACAATCCCAAACGGTCGTCGGAGGGTTCACCTTCTTTAGAATCTTCCTCTGTGTTTTAACTGGCTGGTTTAGCTACGTCGCCGCCGTCAACCTGCTGATCGCCAGCCAACAACCCCAAAACTGGGTGAATCCAATGGCGTTCCAAATGGACCATTCTGGCTCCCCAAATCTGGCGTCCGCAGCGGCAATCTTAAACGGTCCCAGGACGCAATCCCCAACACCACAGGCGACAGTTGCGGTCCTAGCCCCAAACAAAATCCGCTAAACCTTACGAAAAAATACACCCTACCATTAAGCCATTAATTCAGTAAACACTAAGGCTTGTCATGAACGATTCCACAGCTTCATCTATCGCTGCAAACCAACACACTCAACGTCCAGGCAAGCCAACGGTGACAGACCATCCAATCGATTGGATGCAACGCGTTGACCAACAATTCGATTTACTTGACAATCTTCTGCGGGAGAAAAAAAGGCCATTCTTTCCCAATCACTTGGTGTCAATCGTCATCCCGGCGTTCAATGAAGAGAAGACCATTCTGAAGGTCATCGAAAATGTACTGCGTCTGCCTCTAAATCTAGAAGTCATTGTTATTGACGATTGCAGTCAAGACGAAACTTCGCGACTGCTGGAAACCATCAACGGATTGCCATGCATCAAAGTTGTCCGCAATGAAAAAAATTCAGGCAAAGGTGCTGCTTTACGCAAGGGCTTTGCGATGGCACAAGGCGACTTGATTGTGATTCAAGATGCTGACCTGGAATACAACAGCAGCGAAATCACGGCCTTGCTTCTGCCATTAGTCACTGGTAACGCAGACGTTGTTTATGGTTCGCGATTCATTGCCGGCCCCCCTAAAGGATCATCTTGGCTGCACGTTGCGGGCAATCGCTTACTGACCGCTTTGTCCAATCAAGTCAATGGCTTGCAATTGACCGACATGGAAACCTGCTACAAAGCGTTCGCAAGATGGACGATCGATTCAATCGAAATCCGTGAAAATCGATTTGGTTTCGAACCTGAAATCACCGCGAAGTTGGCCCGAATCGGCGCACGATTTACCGAAATGCCGATCAGTTACTCGCCACGTCATTGGTCCGAGGGCAAAAAGATTGGCGTCAAAGATCTCTTCCGAACACTGTACTGTATCGGACGTTACCGTTGGTGTTGATCGCACCCAAGGCAAGCAGCCATCACCGTCCGGGCCAACTTTACCTGTCGAAGAAAGTTGCTGATTGATGCGCCAATCGCTTGACAGTCAATTCAACGCGAAGCAAACCACCAAGCTAGATTCCGATGCCGTCGTGTACCGATGCGAACACCTGCATGAACCACCGTTGGTTCTATTACTTGCCGCGGCATTGTGCAGCCTATTCGCATTGGTCGGGAACCACTTAAACTCGCAAACGATCGATTACAGTGACGACATAAGCGGCATTTCACTAAAATCGTGCCTGGCACTGTTGTGGCTTTGCTTTCTGCATTTGATCATTCGCCGCCGGACACATGATTCGCTGGCCAGTTGCATTCTCTTGATCGCCAGCAGCTATGCGGTGCAAAACGCGTGGCGATCTCTCGATCAATCAATCACCCTAACACTTTTTACAGGCCTGCTTTGGATTCTTGATCAAGCATTCGCCAATCACCTAAATTATAAGGGTCACAGCCAACTCAGCCGCACTACCAATCAACATTGGCTGATGTGCGAGATTCCAATCGTGGCTGCCTGGTCCATTGTGCAGCGTGATTTTTTGATCGGCATTCTTATTCCAGTTCTCTTCCAAACCGGGAAATCAATTGCAGCTCCATCGTTAAAGCTAAAACACAATTCGCTTACGATTCAATTGTATTTCACCACATGCACCTTACTTTGGATGTTGCTTGGGGCGTTCGTGGCTGAACTACCCCCTATCAGTATCGGCTTATCGTTCCTGCTGATGGTATCGATCCTACTGTCAAAGAAGCCTAAAGACTTGGTAGAGTCCTTTGCTGTGGCTATCCTGGTCACAATGTCATTAGCGAAAGTCATCGCGGTTGACTATTTGGTTGTTGCACTCACCGCCTGGGCGTCTCCGCATTTGCGTAGCGCCTGCCAACAAATCCAATCGTTCCTGTCTGCTTGTTGGCCAAAAAACTTAGAACCCGCCTCAGCGACGAACACTCCTATATGGACAAAGTCCAGTATCGCAACACATGCTTTTGTCAGGAACAATCGTTGGCTGCATCTTTGGCTGACAGCCGTTTGTTACTGGTTTGCTGTCTTGGTTTTTTTCTGTTTCTTCGCTTAGGCTCCGTGCTCATCGAGGAATTAGTTCCCTGGCACAAAGTTAGTTGCCGATTGGTGAATTCAAGGCTCTGGCCATCACACCTGGCCATCACACTGCGTGAAGGAATCTCGATGACGAAAGCGCCATGATGACTTCAAAGCCAGCCCCTACCTGCAAACAAAAAAAGCTCGCTTGGAATGTTTTCCAAACGAGCTTCTTATTAATTTAATCAGTTTTCACCGATTGGATTTTGACTAGTAACGATCTCGGCCACTTCGGCCGCCACCACCACCACCGCCGCCGCTGCTGCTGCGACCACCGCCGCCACCGCCGCCACCGTAGCCGCCGCCACCGCCGCTGCTGCGACCGCCGCCGCCACCGTAGCCGCCACCGCCGCCGCCACCGTAGCCGCCGCCACCACCGCCACCACCGCCACCACCGCGACGATCTTCGCGCGGACGTGCTTCGTTGACAGTTAGATTACGACCATCATGTTCGGTTTCATTCAAACCGGAGATCGCAGCTTGTGCTTCTTCGTCAGAGCCCATTTCGACAAAGCCGAAACCTTTGCTACGACCAGTTTCACGATCGGTAATTACTTGTGCACTTTGCACGTTACCAAACTGAGAGAACAACTCCTCCAAACTTGAACTGTCAACACTAAAGCTCAAGTTGCCACAATATAACTTCCGTCCCACCATCAAACTCCTGTAGGGAGGAACAAGGCATCATTCTTTAACTTTCCGAGCCAATTAGAAAGGGGCCAACGTGGCAGCCCACCAGGAGGGACGGACGAGCATGGGAGAAGCACAGCCAGGGAGCAAGAAAACACTGAGAACAAGCCCTGAAAATTTCTCTACTTATTGCCGGCAGCAGACACATTCCAATCAGATTGAGTAGTATCTTTCCTTCGATCATCGAACCAACCGTCGCTGAGTATAAACTATGCAACTGGGCAAATCCAGTGCAATAACATCTACTTCTTAATTCTCAGGCGTTCGTTTTCACCCTGCATAAACAGGTAAAATGCACATTCTACCCACCCAGAAGTCTGTGTTTTTTGCCGTTCAGGGACTTGTTTTGAATCGGTACACGCCTTGCAACGCTTCCCACACGCCACGACTGCTACCCCTTACCCTCCTTCGATTTCACTTGACTTGGCCCCTTCCACGTCCTTTCCAAGGCACTTTTCGGCCAAAAATCGATGCGGCGTTAAGATCATCGGTCGCCCAAGGCCCTTTGGCGAGCAATCCAAAGCGGCCACTTCGCGAACGACGACGTTCCCCTAACGACATTTCCGCTGCACGGACATTTCAATTCATGACACTTTTCGCAGGAGGGCCGCGAAGACAAGTACTTTCTTGCCATTGCATCCCTCGAAACTCCAGCGAAGCCCCAAACCAGACTTAGCCTTGAAGTGCCCTCCGATTCCCAAGACTACGCCGCTTGATCCAGGCAATGCCGATCTCAGGCAACACCGGCCGCCGGCATCCCCAGGCTACGAACAACCGCTCAAACGATAAAAAATTGATTCGCGTTTGCCGAGAAATTCAAAATTGTGATCGGTCAGGCGCGAATCCAGGATGCATGCAGACAAAGCAGTTTCCGACTATCATATGCGTTGAACTTTTGTCGCTTGACCCAGCGGGCCGTTAACTTTCAACAACGGCTTTATCAATGGAAACAGCCTTTTTATCTTAGGCAGCATCACTCCATGCGAAAAATTGTCATGACCCGGCAAGCACGATCCGAATGCCTGGCTACTTCGGGGTCGCCAAATTGGCTGATGCTCGTTCGGCTAACTCTGCTTTGCGTGACTGCGATCTGCGGTTTGAAAACGACCTCGGCTGACATTCGACTACCGAAAATTTTCAGCGATTCAATGGTATTGCAGCGACAGGCCGAAGTTCACGTGTACGGCTTAGCGGATCCAAACGAAAAGTTGACGATCACTTTATCAGGCAAAGATTCTGAAAAGAAAGAACTGAAAACCAGTTGTAATCCGGATGGCAAATTCAGCGTCAATTTTCCTCCACCGCCTGTGGGTGGACCCTACGAACTTAGCATCGTAGGCAACGCGTCGTCGGTCATCATCCGAGACATTCTTGTTGGTGATGTCTGGCTGTGCAGCGGTCAGTCAAATATGGAATGGCCGCTGTCCAAATCGGAAAATGGCCAAGTAGAAGTTGCCGCGGTGGACAATCCGCAACTGAGATTTCTGACGATCGAAAAAACCGCCAGCCCACAACCGCTTGAAGAATTCCCCGGAACCCTCTCTTGGGCGAATGCCAATCCAGAATCTGCCAAGAACTTTCCCGCAGTCGGCTTCTACTTCGGTCAGCAAGTTCAGACCGAGGTGAACGTGCCTATTGGTCTGATCAATGCCAGTTGGGGCGGAACGCTGTGCGAGGCGTGGACATCCAAGGATGCGTTAGCATCCGAACCGAAACTGCAGAAACTGGTTGATTTTGGCGAGAGTGCTGCTGACGGAAGTAAGAAACAGGATCGACACTCGTTTTTGTTTAACGGCATGATCTCTCCACTGAAAACATTCCCAATCAAAGGCGTGATTTGGTACCAAGGTGAATCGAACGTCGGGCGAGGCCAGCAGTATTCAGTGCTGTTTCCAACAATGATTAACGACTGGCGGCACCAACTTCACTCGCCGCAAATGCCGTTTCTGTTTGTGCAACTAGCACCCTTTCGTTATCAAAATCATTTGCCCATCGACTTGCCCGAACTTTGGGAAGCTCAACTGAATACGTTGAAGCATACGCCTCACACCGGAATGGTGGTTACGACCGACTTGGGGAATCCCGAAGACATTCACCCGGTCGCAAAAGCACAAGTGGGCAGAAGATTGGCGACTTGGGCGATGGCGGAAGTCTATGGCGATCAACAACTATTTCCGCACCCCAAACAAACCAGCAATGATTCAACCGCAACACCTAATTCATCACAGACCCAAGCCAAGGTGGATTCCCAGCCTAAAGCGAAACCGGCCTCTGCAGAGAAGCCGGAAGCACAGACCACTGATGCTGCACCAAAGGCCTCGAAGGCCCCGCTGTATCACGGTCCTATTTACAAGGAATTTCAAGTGGCTGGCAAGAAACTGGTCCTCCATTTTCACGGTCAGCAGCAACTTAGCAGTTCCGATAACCAACCTTTGCGAGAATTTTCCATTGCCGGGGATGACCATGTCTTTTATCCGGCACAAGCGGTGATCATGGACGGCGTGATTCATGTTGGGTCACCTGAAGTCACCGCGCCGATTGCCGCAAGGTTTGCTTGGACGGATACACCTTCTGCAAATCTTGTAAATGAAACCGGCATGCCAGCAAGTCCTTTTCGAACCGACGACTTCCCATTGAATTCGGTTGGGAAAGATTACTAGGTTTGGCTGAAGACTTGCAGCAAGCAGACCAGTCCCGCCGGGGCCAACAAACGCTGGGGCAAACGCTGGGGTAAACGCTGGGCTGATTAAATTCGCTTGCGACCTGACCTAAGACAATTTGCAGTAACCGCGAACGAATCGATAAACCTTCACTTGAATGGCGCTGGCAATCGGCCGCCCATCGACAACTCAGCCGCTGACTGGAACCGCTCCATATCTTGGTCAATTGCAGATTGACCAGATTAAAAATATTTATCCCGCTAGAAAGTTTCGAAATGTCTGACTCAACTCAAGATAATGCCGTCACCAATGACCGTGAGCTCTTGAAAGCAGCACACGCCCACGGACCTGTATCAACGGTCTTGGCGTACTTTCGATTATCAGGCCCAGGCTGGTTGCAAAGCGCGATCACCTTGGGCGGCGGGTCGTTGACCTCTGCGTTATTTTTGGGAGTTCTAGGGGGCTACCAAATGTTATGGCTGCAATTGATCGCAATCATCCTTGGCGTGATCATGTTGTCCGCCATTAGCTTCGTGACGCTGGCCAGCAAGATGCGACCCTTCCAAGCAATCAATCAACATATTAACCCCATATTGGGTTGCGGTTGGCTGTTAGCCACAGTCATGGCGAACGTCATTTGGTGTATGCCGCAATTTTCCCTGTGCTACGATGCCTTGAACAAAGGCCTCTTGAATTCACGTCTGGAAGTTGCTTCAGTCGTCGCACTGCCAGTTGAGAGTGCCGAAACCACAGAGCCTTCGACAGCACAGGCATCATCGACACGAGCCGACACAGCGATAGACGTAGCTGCGATAGAAAATAAGGGCACTGTTTCGCTCAACCTGTTGGGCAAATCGATTTCGATCGACTTCTTCTGGCCCAAAATGATCGTCTCGTTCGTCTTGCTTAGCCTGGCGTTCACGATGGTAGTCATGAGTTCATCGGGTGGTAAAGCAGGATGGTGGTTCGATGTTTTGTTGAAGGTCATCATTGGGGTCATTGTGTTGTGTTTCTTCGGCACAGTGCTTTACCTGTCCGCCGAAGGCAAGTTGCCTTGGAATGAAATTGCCAACGTTTTTATTCCCAACCTGTACCAGTGGACGACACCCTCTTCTGACTTAGCTGCCTTACTAGAAACCCTCCCCGAAGACATTGCTAAATTCTGGAATGATCAGATCGTTCAACAACAACGATCGGTCATGATTAGTACGATTGCTACTGCCGTTGGCATCAACATGACATTCCTTTTGCCCTATTCTTTACTGGCTCGCGGATGGGATCGCACGTTCCAAGGGTTGGCGCGATTCGATTTGATTTTCGGAATGATGATCCCATTCGTATTGGTAACCACTTGCGTCGTGATCTCATCTGCCGCAGCTTTCCATGCGAAAGCTGATCGCAGTTTCCTTTCATCCGACGCCGCGATGGTGCAAAAGAGTCCACTTTTCGGCAAAGCCAAAGGAATGATCGAAGCTGGATACGCGGAAAAGTTGGGAGCAGACTATTCGTCGCTAAGTGCACAGGAGAAGACCGATCGATTGGCGTCCACAATCGCTTCGCTTTCCGAGGCCGAACGAAGGTTGACCAGTTCCCTGGTGAAACGAGATTCTTTCGACTTATCGCAATCGCTTGCCCCGTTGTTTCGCCCTAGCCGAACCACCGTTGATTCAGATAACGCGACAGATGAAGATGCAAAAATCCTGGAAGATATCGATGAAACTCCGCTTCTGTTTGGCCTTAATAGCGGTCAAGTGAGTAGCTTGGTATTTTCCGTCGGTGCCCTCGCGATGGGATTTTCCACGATCATCATTTTGATGTTGATCAACGGCTACGCGATCGCCGAACTGTTCCAAGTTCCCGCAGGCAGCAAGACATTCCTAGCGGGGGCACTCTTGGCGGGTATTTCAGGCGCCGCGTGGCCGTTCATTTGGCAAGGCGAATCCAAGTTGTGGCTGGCAATTTCGGCCAGCACTTTCGGATTCCTACTTTTACCGATCGCCTATTTTTCGTTTATCCTGTTGATCAACAGCAAGAAGGTATTGGGCGACGATCGCCCTGAAGGATTAAGCCGTATCATTTGGAATGTACTGCTGTGCGTGTCGTTAATCGCGACGGTGATCGCGGCGGTCGCGGCGTTGATTGAAAAACTTAGCACCGATGCTCAGCGCGGTGACTTGATTTTGGGTGCAATCCTTTGCTTTGTGGCTCTGGCCGTGATTGGCTTCTTCGCCACCAATCGCAACAATGGGAGCACCGCAGGTCACAATGCTGGCCGCAGTGAGAATATTGATCTGGAATAACCTCACTTGTTTCCACAGGAAAACCCTTTGCACATACCCCTGCCCCAAAGCGGGAAGCGGGACCTGGATGTTCTTACCCAAGGCAATTCGAAACCGCAACAACCGCCAGGGATGGGAGTTGCGGTCGACTAAACTAAGAACTTAGCAATCAGTTTAAGACCCCCTTATTGAAAGCCCGATGATGAAGTGGCACATCTTCGCATTCGTCTTGACCGTACTTGGCGTTGCCTCTCCGGTAACGGCGTTCCAGCGTCCCAACGTCGTTATCATCATGACGGATGATCAGGGGTGGGGAGACCTTTCGATTCATGGCAATCAAAATCTACAGACGCCAAACATCGATTCATTAGCCAGAAGCGGAGCAGCCTTTGATCGCTTTTTTGTCTGCCCCGTTTGCTCGCCAACTCGCTGCGAATTCCTGACCGGTCGGTATCACCCTCGAGCGTCCGTGTATAGCACTTCGACCGGCGGCGAACGAATGGATCTAGATGAGGTGACCCTTGCGGACACCTTTAAAGCTGCCGGCTATCGAACGGCAGCCTTTGGCAAATGGCACAATGGCACTCAATTACAGTATCACCCCAACGCGCGAGGCTTCCAAGAGTTCTACGGCTTCTGCTCGGGCCATTGGGGCAACTACTGGAGCCCGATGCTGGACTATAACGGAGAAATCGTCCAGGGTAACGGCTTTCTGACCGACGACCTAACCGACCACGCGATCCAATTCGTACAAAACGAAAATGTGGCACCGTTCTTTGTTTACCTTGCGTTGAACACCCCCCATTCGCCGATGCAAGTGCCTGACGCCTTTTGGGAAAAATTCGAATCGGCTGACCTAAAGATGCGTGGTCGCCAGCCCGATTCCGAAGACGTCCTGCACACTCGCGCAGCCTTAGCTATGTGTGAAAATATCGATTGGAACATTGGCCGACTGATGAAGACGCTGGACCAGACCAAGGCCGCCGACAATACCATTGTTCTTTTCCTTAGCGACAATGGCCCGAACGGAGCACGCTGGAACGATGAAATGAAAGGCATCAAGGGCTCAACCGATGAAGGCGGCGTCCGATCCCCCTTGTTTGTGCGTTGGCCCGCAAAAATTAAGGCCGGCTTGAAGATCAACCCGATCGCGGGCGCGATCGATCTTTATCCAACCTTAACCCAACTTTGCGAAGTCGTGCCGCAGAACAAATCTCGCCTGGACGGAATTAGCTTGGCACCTCTCCTACTAGAAAAGCAAGACCAATGGCCGGACCGGATCATTTTCTCGAAATGGGGCAACAACGTCAGTGCGCGTAACCAACGTTTTCGACTCGACCAAAGCGGCAAACTCTATGACATGGTAGCCGACCCCGGTCAATACAAGGACGTTTCTCAACAGCACCCAACCGTTGCCGACGAAATGGCAAAGGCTGTCGTTGAGTTTCGAAACACGGTGATCGGTCCGCCTGAACTAGACGACCGCTTGTTCCCAATCACACACCCTGATTTTGATTTAGTGCAACTTCCAGCGCGTGACGCGGTTGCCGACGGCGAATTGAAACGGTCCAGTCGCCACCCCAATAGTTCCTACTTCACCAATTGGACGTCAACCGACGACCGCATCACTTGGAAGGCAGAAGCTCTGGACGATGGGCAATACCAGGCGGAGATTTTCTTCTCCTGCCCCGAAGGGCAACAAGGCTCGACGGTTGAACTTCGCTTCAACCAAGCGACGTTATCAGGCGAGATTTCCAAATCGACGCCCATTAGATTAATCGGCGAAGATCAAGATCGTTCACCCAGAACCGAATCCTTCGAACAAGATTGGCAACGCCTGAAACTAGGCACCATTTCGATCACAAAAGGGCAGGGCGCCCTTACCCTACAGGCAACCCGAATTGCCAACCAACAAGTGATGGACTTCCGCTTGCTAACCCTACGCCGAATCAAGTGAACCAAGGGCAGCAATTTACGGCAACACTCCCGCATCCCGCATCCCGCATCCCGCATCCCTCATCCCTCATCCCTCATCCCGCATCCCTCATCCCTCATCCCGCATCCCCCGTTGTTGAAGTCGTTCCTCTTTTTTCCAACACGCCGTTATTCGAAGAACCACAAACCTTCACACGACTGTGTAGGGAACACTTTCCGGAAACCCCTGCGCCCACCATAGCTACATTCACGTTCCTGACAATCCAAACAGAAAATCCTGCGCGATGGCCTGCGCGATGGGATGGCGGGATGGCGTTTTTTCAGAACAAAATTACAGGATACCCCATAAGATCTTGCCAGAATTCGGATCTTGCCAGAAATCACTGCGGTGATTCAAAACTACTTTTCGCTTAGGTTTTCGCTTAGGCTAAGTTTGAATTCAAATATCAATCCACACAAACCCAGGGCCGCAGATTCCCCAAGAAACCAGAAGCGAACAATACAAAAGAATGCACTGCTACGATGCCCCACATGGTTAGAGCCCGAACCTGCGTTGTGGTGCTCAGCAACGTCAAAACAATTGCCGCCAACGTAGTCAACAGGCCCAAATACGGCTAATGGGTCCCAAGCACTAACTGCCCGTAGCCTACAGAGACAACCACCAACAAGGGCATCACCGCCCAACGCTTGGCTTTGCGATTAAGCCACTGCCCAGTCATAACTAAAGGCAGTGTCGAAAGCGTGAAAATCATGAAGCACATTCGGACCAACCGCATAGTCACGTTCACCATCGGTTCAACAGTCATCCAACGCTGGATTAAATTCGCTTGCACTGAAAACCAAATGACCAGCGAAACATAGGCGATCAGCAGCAGCATCTGGCATAAGCTAAGACGGGTGCCATACAACTTCTTGAGCACAAAACCTGACACGCGACTTAAACTCGGGTCAATTTGGACACTCGTCCGGTTCCCACCCATTCGGCGACCATGATATCACCCTTATTGTCAAAACAGGCATCATGAGGGTGAACAAATTTCCCCTCGATCCATTGGTCTGGCTTTGTGCGAATCGAATCGCCACTGGTGACCCGTTGCACATCAGCGCCCAATCTTGCCACAACGTTGTTGGTCTCGTCCAGCAAGGACACTCGCGCGTGCAGTTCGGGTACCAACAGCAACGCCCCAAAAGTTGCTACGTTCGCAGGCAAACCAAAACCGGGCATCGTTCGCAAGTACGTTCCCTCAACATCGAAAAATTGCAATGTATGGTTAGCCCGATCGGTTACCACCAATTCAACTGGCCGTCCTGCTCTTTGGTCTAGCCACAATCCATGCGGCGTATTGAATGTCCCCTCGCCTTTTCCTGGCCCACCGAAGCATGAAAGCCAATTGGCATCTTTGTCATAGCGATGAATGTAGAATGAACCGTAACCGTCCGCCAAGTAGAAACCACCGTCGGGCAGAAAAGCAAAGTTGGTTGGCATAAAACGATCCCGCCCCCAAATTTTCTTAGGCTGCGTCGCCTCTTCCTGGGCATACTTCCCTGATTCCATCGGCGCGAATTTTTGCCAAACTGTTTCGCCCATCAGGTCTAATTTTGCAAACGACTTGACTTGCTGGTACGCGGTCACATAAAGAAAAGGCGTTCCCTCTTCGACTCGAACTTCAATTCCGTGCCCGCCGCCTTGAAATTGACTGCCGAAACTTCTCACATACCTGCCGTTTTCATCGAACACGAAAATGGAAGGATGATCCTTTTGATCTTCGCGCCCTTCGTGGATCACGTAAACCAAACCTTCAGGGTCTACCGCAACATTATGAGTCGTTTGCCAACTAAACTTGTCCGGCAGCTTGGCCCAGTCGTGTTTTATTTCATATTCGTAGGCCCCTTGGCCCAGAATGTTCTTGGGCCTAGTCCTTGAAGTTCGCAACATCGGCGCGGCCAAAGTCGTATCCACCAAACCGGTCGAAACGGCCGCCGTGATGGCCAAACCCGCTTGCAGAAACGATCGCCGCCCCCGGTGACTGTGCGGTTTGACAACACGATCGGCAGGTAATTTTTTTGGTTCAACTGGACCGTTGATCGACATCCAAGCCACTCCTAAATCACGATTTAAACGCCACAAACATTTGGGGCACAATCTTTATTCTTTTAGATCACTTCAAGCAACTAAAAACGGGGGCGGGCAGGGCATTGGGCGAGGCTCGCGAATTACGGCAGACATCGCCTTTAATACCGTCTGCTGATCAATCTATTTCTGTCCGCGATCCATCTCTTGGGAGACCAATTCCGCCTGACGTAGAACTCGCATTACGTTCCCGCCCAGAACCTTATGGATCTGCTGTTTATTGTAACCACGATCCAGCAGAATCTGAGTAATCGAAGGGTACTTCGAAACGTCCTCCAAACCAACCGGCAGACTTGGCACTCCGTCAAAGTCGCTGCCAATTCCAACGTTATCGATTCCCGCTACCTTGATAATGTGTTCAATATGATCGCAGACACCATAGACGGTGCCGCGCGCCTTTGGATTTTCCTTCAGTTCGGCAGTGGGCGCAACATAAGACGACATGAAATTCACCATCACCACGCCGCCGTTCACTTTAAGGCGTTTCAACACCGCATCGGATACATTGCGCGGATGATCACAAATTGCTTTGGCCGAAGAGTGAGAAAAAATCACCGGCGCTTTTGACGCATCCAAGGCATCATTCATTGCATCTTCGCTAACGTGCGAAATATCGACCAACATTCCGACGCGGTTCATCTCCCGAACCACTTCTTTGCCAAATTCAGTCAAGCCGCCATGCTTTGGTTCATCGGTTGCGCTATCGGCCCATTGAATGGTCTTCGAATGAGTCAGCGTCATATAACGCACGCCCCGTTGGTACAACCTAGAAATCACACTCAGTTGGTTCTCGATCGAATAACCGCCTTCAACACCCATCATTGATGCGATCTTACCCGAGCGAACAATTCTTTGGATATCGTCAACTGTGGGAGCGAATTCGAACGTTTCGGGATAACGCTTGATCATGTCGTCAACCAAATCAATCTGTTCCATCGTCATCACTAACGCATTGCCCGTCGTCGCCGTACTAGCGGGCACAAACACCGACCAGAATTGTGCTTTCAACCCACCTGCTTTTAGGCGCGGAATGTCGGTATGAAATTCAGTCGGTTTGGCAATGTCGACTTTATCGAAACTTGAATTCGCTTGGGCACGCATCGTCCAAGGAAGATCGTTGTGTCCGTCAAATAACATCCCACTTGCGTGAATTGTTTTTGCTTCTTCAGAAACAACAACTGGCTTGAAACCGTCCGCCGCCTTGGGAGCCGATTGTTCAACCTTTGGCGTCTCTACACCGCCTTGCTTTCCATTAGCCACGCCGACCTGCCCAATGGCACCCGACACAAAACCGGACACCGCCAACACTGTCGCAAATCCAACACTCAACAAACGCATCAGCCATATTCCCTATCAAAAAAATCTGTCTAAACCCGGCTAATTTCGATCCACAACCTACACCACCATGATAACTTAATCCAAAGGCCATGTCTTGAATCCAACCAACCGCGATCCCCCCTGTCAGTTGCGGATCAACCGCTCGAGGAAATCCACCACTTCCGCTGGCACCTCCAGGCATCCGACAGAAGCACCCATCCTAAGAAATCTTTTCAACCGTGACTTTCGTTTGCACCAATGACTTATCAATCAATGCCGGCCAGTAGCTAACGATCTCTGACGCTTTGGGACGACCACCGGCAAACCCGGTAACCCCTGGCGGTCCGCTGGTAACTAGCGGCACAATTTCCATGCCCAGTCGATCCAATGCTGCACGATCTTTCCCCTTGGCTCCAATCCGCAATACGATCTCAGTCGGGTCCGCTGGTGCCGCAGCGATCCCCTTATGACAAACATTGGTCCCCAGCATTTCTACCAAGCGATCTTCGACCCGAACAAATACGCCGTCCATTTCAGCTCTGGCGAATACAATGTCCGCGCACAGCTGTGCTTTTTCAATCGCGTCTGGCCCCGCAACCGTCAATTGCCCCACAATTTTGTATCCGTCTTGGTAAGAAATCGACACTTTAAAAGTGTCAGTCGGCGGCAGACCTCGAACGCCTGACACCTTTACGCGATCTTTTCCAGCATCTTCCAACGCAATCGAGGTAAAGTCTGCGATACAGTCAGGCGTCAAGTATCTAGAAGGGTCACCCATTTCGTAAACCAATTGACTGGTAACCGTTTGACGGTTAACTAAACCACCCGTCCCATCATGCTTGGTCACAACAAAAGATCCGTCAGGCGAAGCTTCAACAATTGGATAACCAATCTTGGCCATGTCTTTGACCTGACGCCAATTTGCGAAATTGCCGCCAGTGCACTGAGCCCCACACTCGATAATGTGTCCCGCAACCGTGGCGGCAGCCAAGCGATCAAAGTCGTCCCAAGACCAACCAAATTCATAGACCATGGGAGCAACCACCAACGACGGATCAGTGGCTCGCCCAGCAATCACAATGTCGGCTCCCGTTTCCAATGCCTCCACAATCGAAGCGGCGCCAATATAAACATTTGCACTGGTGGCCTGCGTCACAAACTCGGCTAACCCTTCCCCTGAATCCATATTCTTTAGCGGATGCCCCTGGGCAATGATCTCCTGCAATCGATCCAAGATGTCGTCGCCCTCTACGATCGCGACCCGCACATCACTAATCCCAAGCTTCTTTACCGATTGGGCAATCGCTCGTAGACACGCATGCGGATTTACACCGCCCGCGTTGGCAATAATCTTGATTCCCTGCTGCTTGCATTGCGGCAAAACACGTTCGACCATTCGAACAAAATCCGTTGCATATCCTGCGTTGGGATCACGACCTTTCAATTTCTGCATAATACTCATGGTGACTTCGGCCAAGTAATCCAAAGTCAAATAGTCCAGCGGGCCTTCGTTTACCAATCGAATGGGCCCCAGCAAACTGTCGCCCCAAAACCCTTGACCATTGGCAATTCTTACAAGATCTCGCTTGGGTTTCCCAACAACACTCATCGATCATGTTCACTTATCTAAAAGGCAACCCGAAGCAACGATCTTTCAATCTACCACTGAATGAAAGGCAAAACGCTTCGCTTGATTCGTTTTCTAGCATCATTAACTTATCGTAAACCACGCCAAGCGAGAATACGCGGCCGCAGAAGTCCGTTGCTTCCGACCTTCACGTGGTCGAATTTTGCCCAGAACCCAATTTCAAGCGTATTTACCCATTTGCCCTCTCTAATTAAGCAAATTTAGCCGACTGGATCAAATCGCTCAGCGTCTGGGTCAATGGGTCAAAACCCGGGACGCAAAATCCCAAATGATGATGTCGCCGCCAGCCTTCAGCTGCAGAGAAGACTTTTGACAATCGGCCGCATTCAAGCGACAGTTGACGCATGCCCTGCAAATACGAATCCATTGCCTGGCTTTCTTCCAACCACTGACCCTGACTTTGGTGGCAGGCAAGTGCAGATTCTTTTTGATCCAAGACCGCTTGAATATCCACCCAAAAATCGGGCGTCACGGTCTCACCCAAAGGGGTTACATTCCCATGCGGCTGAGCATGATAAATCGCGACGTCGCCCAGAATAGGTGCCACCGGCGGATCGGAAATCAAGTTGGGCATGCCACGAGCAAACGCGGCGGAGACCGCCAACCGACAAGCACACTGATGGTCTTCCATGTAGTCAATCGGCGAATGCGTCAGCACGATCGACGGACGAGCCTGGCGTACAACGGCGACCACTTTGGACAACAAACTTGGCGAATACACCAATTGCATGTCACGTCCAATGGGCGGATAAAACTTGGCTTCCAGTTGACCTGCCGCTTGCCTGGCTTCTTCCAACCGAGTCGCGACGCATGCTTCCAAGTCTAGAACCGATGAACCCAGTCCACCATCGGCGATATTGAAGTAGTGGATATTCCAACCTCGCTGTTTCAACAAAAGTAACGTGCCACACATTACGAATTCAATGTCGTCTGGGTGCGCGGCGATCGCAAGAACCGAAGGCATGGATGAGGACCCCTGTCTAAATACGGCATGAACACAATTCCAAGAACACCCAGCAAGTCAAATTGCTGGGTAACTTACATTGTTAACCGCCTGGCTTCACCTTCGCAATGACGGACGTGATTGTGGTAGCCTTGCCGCTTCGGACCGTTGAACTGATAGGCCGTTTTACCTTTAGCCACAGTTTTACCTTTAGCTACAGTGGGGTTCGTCACAGAACCCACCCGAGCGGCCAACAAGAAGAACTTGTTCTTGGATAAGATCTCCGGTCGCTTGGATACGGGTCAGTTGAAAACCGAAACCAACGGTTTGCTAGAAAATTGATCACCAAATAGATCGCTGGATTTTGCTCCAAGCATTCGAATCAGGACCACGGACTCGCCAGCAGACGCCGTAGCCGCGTTATCGTTTTGATGAAAGAACACATCGCCCAACCGATTCGGCTCTCCACCCTCGGGCATTTCCAGCGATGGCCCAAACACCAGAGTTTCACCCATGTGCAAATTGATCTTGATTTCCGCCTGATTGACTAGGTGTTCGCTTTTGGCCACCGCGAACACAAACTGATCGCCACTGGCTTCATATTGAGGCAAAGGCTGCCCATGAGCAATTAACGGCAACAAGCCAACGCTAACTAAATCACCCGGCAAAGGTGACATCGTTAAACGCACCTTCGAAATCGCTTGTTCAAACCGATAGTGCCCCACCCCTTCGTCTGAATGCCAATCCCAAACTAATTCCGGACGAATGTCCGAGATGACTGCGTCACGCGATTGCCCCGGTTGAGCGGTAAGGCGAATGTGCGTCTGCAGCACTTTTTGAGCCTCTAAGAATCCAGCCTCCAACATTTGCTGCTGAACATCGGTCAATTCTTCATCCGCCAACGATCGTGGCTGCATGATTGACCGGAGTGCCGGAGGTAACGCTTGTCCGGCAATTCCAGCCCTCACGCCGTTGCGGACCAATTGCTTCCGAAGTTCCAAGTCCAGAACCTGTTGATCCACCTGATTCCACATTTCACGCAAGAGACGCCTGCGGTAGGGAAGCACTTGCAAGATAGCAAATTCAACGGCAATTGAATTCTCGGAAGATCGCGGCCGCGACAAGAACGACATCGCATCGGCCTTATTGGCGGTCGATGCATCTTTAGCGCATCCCCCCATCAATAGACCGGCAATGGACAACAATAGATTCCGACGGCCTGGATTCATCGGGTTTCAAAGTTCTTTTGATTGGAATTCAAACGCAACGTCTTGGCTATTTGCATCCGAATGTGTGTTTTTAGCCGAAAATCGCAGGCAAGATGTAGCAACCAGCAGCAATTCTGGCAAGTCGAATCTCACGCGAACCCTCACCCGAATTGCGAGCTGCGATAGGAATAAAGAAGCTAACAAGTGAAAAGCTAGGTAGCATGCGATAAATTAAAGTCGTAGTGGACAGCTTTTTTCCGCACGATGCTAAGTTGACTGATCGCGATCTTCAAGGCACTGCCACACTGGCGGAGCAAGCCGAACTGGCAGACTAAAACTTGCTAAGCCAATTCTGGTTGACAGCGAGTCAAACCTAACGATGGCGGGCACTGAACGTCTACATGCGGCTTTGTTAGTAAGGATTCGAACAAAAAAGTGAATTCAGAATCAGTGATGCGTATGTCGCATTGAATGAGCAAGTCAATACTCTAAGTTAGGTCGTCAGGTCGCGCCACTTGCGTTGGGCGGTTCCTTGCGAAGCCCAGCAACCGCAGCCAGTTTGGCTGCCAATGACATCTGCTCGGCCTTTGCTGCCGGATAGCCAGTGATGTCAGCATGATTCGGATTGTTTGGTTGATCCGGTTTATCTTTGATTGGCATTGCAACTACCTTCAACGGTGCGATGTTGCATTTCTCTGCACGGATATCTGACCGACCGTAAAAAGTACATTTTCGGGTAGCCGCGACATATGCACCAACATCGCAGATTTCGTTTTCATCGCAATCACGATGCCAGTTCAGCGACAGTTCAATTCGACTGTACGGCAAGAACAGCTTCGGCTTGACGGTATTGTCTTTCCGAAACTCACTGCTGTTGACGATGAACCGATCCAGCATTTCGTCGTCGTCAATCGGTGGAACTGGATCCGTAGCAATCATCCGTTGCAGACTCGCCCAATCCAGTAGAGAAGTGTTTTTGGCGCTTCTCCAAAGAACCG
The DNA here is from genome assembly GCA_041688615.1 of Mariniblastus sp. GTDB lineage: Bacteria > Planctomycetota > Planctomycetia > Pirellulales > Pirellulaceae > M30B19. The sequence continues at coordinate 28,819 of JBDNHU010000268.1, forward strand.
GCAAGCGCCGCGTGGATCTTCTTCACCGCTTAAAGCAGCCCAATGCAGAACGCGATTCGGGGCGACACTGACCGTCAGGATCCGACGTGGATTGACATACCATTCTAGGCTAACGTGGCCGTCTGGCTCGCCTGTAATAACGGGCGTTCGATATGCACGCGGTAAAGACTCGATTAGGCCTTTCGCAATCATCAAAGTCTCACTCGCAACAGCAACCGAACCTTCGCCTTCCCAGCCATCTCCAGCACAGCAACTAAAAACATCAACTAACTGGTCATCGAGCGGGTGGTTCGAAAAAGTCACCGTTTGAATACGGCCGCGCGAAACATCACGTTTCACTCGGTCCAGCATCTCGGCTGCTTGGCTGAAGCCGCGACTTAATATTTGGGTCATAGGTCATCTGCTCCGAATTTTTTCTCCGCTTCGATCATTAATGCGAAGAAAACTTGGTTCTTGATAAACGGCAAATCCCTCATCTTTGTTGGGAGGAAAGTAAAATCCGTGATTGCCTCGTTGGCGTTGATGTCGATATCGACAATCAAGAACAGCTGATTGTTTGTTGGATGGCCGTTTGGCCGTGATTAGATTAATTGTCTACAGAGCGTCAATAAGGTTCACTGTATCCTGATGAAAAAAGTGTTCCGGGGACATCCCAACCGTTGCAAGCGGCCCGTTTCTTCTCCATTTCTACGTGACAATCCTACCAACTGTTCGAATGGCAGGGGATTAGCCGCACTCATGAAGATCGACGATCTATTGCGTTCGCTCCAAAAATGCTCGAAAATTCAGGCTCTAAAGGGTTCCTCCGGTTTCTGATCCGCTTCGTGACTAGAATTCATCGGGATTGGGCAAGGGCTGGGCGCCGCTCTTGAGCCAAACCCTTCCCAATTGCTTTGTTCAACTGCCTGAGATCAGATTCCCATCTCGCGTGCAGACTCCACCAATCGCGGTAGACAAACGCGTCAGTTGTCCGATCACACCCGCAGCATATACCCACCGGCAATTCGCGTAAACGTTGGTTTTGTGCCGCAAAGCACACGATCGGCGTTAGATCAAAATAACGGTATGTCTAAAACTTTCTCTGATCTTAACGCCCGATCGACTTTGTAAACTAAGCCCATGAATATGCCCGATTATTCGGATCGCGTTTAAACCTTCGAATTTCAGAGTCCCAGTAGTGATAATAGTCGGCATCGACAATGGCCCAATCTAGATCAGTGGCTGGACGCATTTCTCGCCAAACACTATCCGGCTTTGGCGCGGTTTTCTACGCCAACTTGGTATTGCTGCGAATAAGAAAATTGTTTGGATGTATTCCGAATGACGAAGCACATTCGGACAAACAAGATCCCCCGTGCCTGCTTGCATGTTGCGAATACCAGCCTCACCCCTCACCCTAAAATGACTTTGAAGGGCCATTTTCCGCAAAAAAAACGCTGCGGACAGGTCGCTGAACTCCCCACGCCTCCCCCCCACGCCATCGCAGGCACCTTGGAAGACGTATACGGTTTGACTAGAATCACTGCAGCGAAATCGATGCCAGCAAATGCATATTAAGGCACCCATGACGCCTTAAAGACACGCTAAGACCAAAACGTTGGTTGAATGCCGATCGAATTTACGGTAGAAAGCCGGTACGCTCTGTTGATTTCAAAACGGAGTTCATGGCAAAACGGACCAAACGGCCGATGTCCTTTCGTCTGACGATGGATTGCGCTAGACTAAATTCGTCATTTGCGGCTATTGTTACTCGCTGGTCCCCTTATTGCAGGGGGAATGACGATGGCTCCAAAGCCGTAGCTGCCGGAAGCCACGGCCATCAATGTTGCTTGGGGACCTGGTTGTTGGCGACTAATTTCCTGAGCGAATTCCTAAATTAACCCTACAAACAGAACCCCAACCGAACGACTGGACAAGACATCCTCCGGGGTAGAACAACAGCCGGGCCAGGATGAAGCCCAGGAGAAAGCTGAAGAACTTTCCTGCGAACAGAACTGATTCGTCCCCCAAGTCGTAGGCGTACCTGAACAGGGGGCTTGGTGGCAGGAGGATTTGTGGCAGGATTTAAGTTAAGGATCCATCAAGATAATGGGTCCTTCGGGCATTGGTCTGCAACGCAAACCTAAATTCAACGTGAACCTAAAACGGATTCACTTGGCAAGCCCAACGGAACTATTTGAGATTAGGCAAGTGATCGGGGTTCTACTGGAACCACTTGAGCCCATTGGTTGCTGAACGGACGACAGCACTGAACAACACGGTCCAAAAATACTACATTATCGATTTCAGGCGAGATCCTTGAGCATCCGGCCTGACTGTTTTAGCAAGAGTCAATTGAGGAACTTACGGCATGGCAACGGAGCAAGCAACGTATAACAAACTTGAATTGTTGAAGTTGATGTACCTTAGTCGCGAAGGAGATCGTCGCGAAGGTGTTTTGCTGCGCCAAAGCAAAGGCTGGTTCCAAGTTGCAGGCATGGGTCATGAGACATTGGCCGTGATGGCTTTGCAAATGAACGATAACGACTACTTGTTCCCTTATTATCGCGATCGGGCGATGGTTCTGGGGCGCGGTGTGACCAACCGCGAATTGGCATCGGCTTATTTTGCCAAGCGGACCAGTAACAGCGGTGGCCGGCAAATGCCCGGACACTATTCGTTTCATGAAAAGAAGATCTGGAGCGTTCCAACTCCAACCGCTGCTAACTTACTGCCAGGCTGCGGTGCCGCGTTATCAATTCAGATGAACGGCACAGGCGGCGTTGTTGTCGCGACCATTGGCGATGCTTCCACTCGGCAGGGTGAATTCTATGAAGCCATTGCTTTTGCAGCCGAACGGAAATTGCCAATCGTTTTTGTGGTAGAGGACAATCGTTATGGCATCAGTACCAACACCGATAAATTCAATCCTTTCAAGTTGAATATTTTTGGCGATGGCGCCAACTTAATGTACATCGACGCTCGGCACCCCGATCGGGTCTTCGAAGCCACCACCGAGGCCTTCGACCGGGCACGTTCGGGCAATGGTCCAACGCTCATGGTTTGTGACTTGGATCGACTTTGCAGTCACACCAGCAGCGACGACCACCGAGTTTATCGCCCGCAAGAAGAAATCGCTGAAATGAGCCAGCGAGATCCAATCGTGGTTCTAGCCAACGAATTGATCGAATCCGGCGAATTAACCACCCAGCAGTGGGAAGAATTCAAGCGAGAAATTGACGACAAAGTGGATCGTGAATACTTGCAAGCCGAAGGCGAGGAAGATCCCAAAGCGTCCGAACTTCATCTGCACTTATTTGGTGAAGACCCGGTTCCCACATCGGTCCCGATTGAAGGTGGCCGAAAATGGCGGATGGTGGACGCGATCAACGAAGTCTTCAAGGCCGGCCTGAAGCAAGATCCGCGTTATGTATTTTTTGGTGAAGACATCGAAGATCCCAAGGGTGGCGTGTTCCGTTTAACCGCAGGACTGAGTGATGCACACCCTGAACGAGTCTTCAATTCACCACTGGCCGAAGCAACGATCATGGGCGTGGGCTGCGGGATGGCCAGCGTTGGAATGCGACCTGTTTTTGAATTGCAATTCGTAGATTTCCACGGGCCTGGATGGAATCAAATAAGTCAAAACCTAGCGACCCTACGTTGGCGTACGTTTGGCAATTGGACTTGTCCGATGGTTATCTACGCACCTTATGGAGCTTATTTGCCTGGTGGTTCCCTGTGGCATAGCCAAGCCAATGAATCTCTGTTCGCTCATATCCCTGGCCTGCGTGTGATCGTGCCCAGCACCCCAGAAGATGCTGCCGGTTTGATGTGGACAGCAATGCATAGCGAAAACCCAGTCATCTTCTTGGTGCCTAAACATCTTTTTCGTTTGCAGATGGACGTGCCTGCCACCGTTCCACCCGTTCCTTTTGGCAAAGCCCGGATCCGACGCGAAGGTTCTGATTTGACTTTGGTGACTTGGGGCAACACAACCGAACAGTCACTTGAAGCAGCACGAAGACTAGCGGATGAAATCGATGTAGAAGTGATCGACCTCCGTTCGATCGCGCCGTGGGACAAAGAGACCGTGCTAAAGTCAATTCAAAAGACCGGACGCTTGGTGGTTGTTCAGGAAGATGGCGAATCTTGTTCGGTGGGTCAGATGGTGATTTCTGAAATGCTGGGTGATGAAGATCGGTTCAGCAATTTCTTGGCCGCTCCTAGACTGGTTTCGAAGTCGGACGTGCACATCGGGTACAATCCCATCTACGAATACGGATGCCTGCCGTCGACTGCGGACGTTATCGCTGCAATCCGAGAAGTGGCCGAAAACTAAATTCGCGAAATTAACGGCGTTGGGCAGAGGGATACTTACCGAGCCAGAAAATGTGCTGCGGCGTAGCCTGATTGCATGAACCAAAACGCACCCGATAACCTACCAGGCAAGCAAACTTGCCCATTAGGTTACCGGGTGCTTAGATTCCGTAAACTTTGGACTTTAAGTTAGATTTATGACTGCGCCGAACGAAAAGATTTGGCCACGCTCTTGATGGTCCGAGCAAAATCCATGAATTGGACTCGCCCCCGATTCAACCAAGTCTTGTAACCAAAGTCCAATTGCATACACCGAAAACTGTCTTCGCACCAACGGGCCGTTGCTGGAGTAATGGCCCCAACGGTATCAACCCAATCGGTATCCTTGGCTGCGATCATGTGCCGAATAACAAGGGCATTGAGTACGTGCCCTGGACTACATTCGGTAAACTTTGGCGAATAGGAAATTTTGACCGAACTTGCCACTCGATCCTTGTAAAATCCAAAATCAAACGCGATCAATTCATCGTCCAGTTCCAGGCCGAAAAACCGTAACCGTTTCTGCGGATGTAGCACGTCGATCATGTCGCGGTAATAGCCTTCGGCGGCTTGATCTTGTTGGATCGAAGTTCCTTCGGCACCTTTCCACCCGGATAACTCAATCGCCAAAGACCGATCGAAGTATGCGTTTACTTCCGAACGATCTAGGTCATGAATGCAAACCAAGCTTACCGTGCCCAGATCAGATAGTTTCTGTTCCGACTTGCGGATAAACTTCCGCCGACTCTTTGACCAATCCGCGGTGAACTGATCCCAATGGTCGGCAAGAATCGTCTTTCCGACAGTAAGCCGCTCAACCTGGCTTTGTGATGCACCGTTAGCCTGCCCCCAGTTGAAAAACGCTGCATAGGCTGGATGATCGTCGGGAATCCAATCCAATTTCAATGCAGGCGAATCCAACGTGTCAAACCCATCGATCAAACAGTCGACAATCGCATTGGGGTCGTGATTTGGCGAGAACAACACCCCTGGGTTAGAAA
>JBDNHU010000269.1:0-28991 GCA_041688615.1 Mariniblastus sp.
GGAAGTTCGGTGTTTATGGTCTGGGCAAACTGCGTCATTCACTGCTCACTTCGCAACTGGACTAAGAGCTCATCCGAAAAACCGTTTATTGTCGAGGAAAACACCTTCGAAAACGAGCTTACGCGCAACGAAAAAGCCCTGAATACCATACCGGTATCAGGGCCAAGCGATTTTCAATTTGTCAGGATCGGTTCCTAAAACTGCGTAGATCCTAGACAGGTGGTTCATTCCATCCACGCACTATTTTGGAGAACTATTTTGGAAAACTACTTTTTCAGGACTTTCAGTTTGATGTCCTTGAACTGAACGGTCATCGGTGGACCTGTATGCAATTGCAAAGCCAGAATTCCGGACGTCTCCGCGTCTTTCACTTGCATGTCTTTAAGCTTGATCGTGGTCGTTCCGTTGACGATGTGAGTCAATTCATTTCCATTGGCGATGATGTGATAGGAATTCCATGCGAGAGGATCATACTTCTCCAGAAAAGTCGCTTCATTGCTATCCAGCGCCGTGATCTTCTTCTCGCCATCCTCTTGAATGACAACCGACTGCATGCGAGCAGCCAATACACCACGTCCACGTTCGTCGTAAAGGATGCCGATCCATTGCTTGCCAAAATCCATATCGGCCTGATACCCCCCTACAACATTGTTTCCCAAATCTTGGCTGCGGTATTGAATCCCTGAATTGCCACTGGTCAGACGAAACTTAAGCTGCAATTCAAAGTTCTCCAACTTGCCGCCTTCCCAGAACAAAAACGTATTTGAGTTGAGAGGTTTTTCTTCAGTGGTTTTCCCTGTGATCGCTTGATCGGTTACCGACCAAAAGCCATCCAATCCTTGCCAACCTTTCAAGGTTTCGCCGTCGAAAATGGACTTAAACTCACCATCCTTCAAGGCATCTTCGTCCTGGTCCTGTTTCACTTCACCCGCAGATTCCACAACACTGTTTGCATTGTCGTTTGCATTGTCGTTTGCATTGTCGTTTGCATTGTCGTTTGCATTGTCGTTTGCATTGTCGTTTGCCTGGACAGGACAAGTGGGTGACAGCATGCCAACAAAAAGAACAGCAACCAGACAACTTAAAAGGAAGCGATACATAAGAACGAAACTCCTGAAAAGAATAGGAACGATGCGCCGACCGCGAAGAAAACTTAGCCAGCAAGCATACCACGCCTGCGAAGCGGCAACATTGCCAATGTCACCCGCTGACATTAAAGTTGAGGTTAATCCAGACCATTGTAGATGCAACCCAACCGCGGCGAAAGAAGTTAAGGTCGAAACGTTCACTAGGAACTAACCAAAATCACGTCACTTTAGAAATGATCTGCGGTCGATGCGAACCTGGAAAGCGTCCTGCTTACCGCCTTGGATCCGAGATCACCGCTGTGTGCGAGTTGCACCGGAAATGGACACCGGCGGCGGCAATGACTGCGGACGACTTTCTTAGTGCCGACTTACGATCTGCTGGAGTGTTTTTTTCTCGATAGCTGGCACAGTAGCATTTTCAGCGGGATACCCTACCACCAACAACACGAACGGACGTTCGTTCGCTGGGCGGGCTAAAATTTTGTTTAGGAATTTCATCGGGCTTGGCGTATGAGTCAACGTGACCAGACCACAATAGTGTAAAGCCGATATCAGAAATCCAGTCGCCAAGCCAACCGACTCTAGCGGGTAGTAATGCTTCACGACATTTCCTGCGTCATCCAGTCCATGAGTTTGTGAGAAAACGACAATTAAATGCGACGCCGTCTCTAGGAACGGCTTATCGGCGTTGGTCCCCAGCGGAGCCAATGCGTCCAACCAATCCTGGGGCGCCCGTCCCGAATAAAACGCAAGTTCTTCCTCCTCAGCCGCTACGCGAATCGCTCGCTTCACCGTGTCACTGCTAACCACCGCGAAATGCCACGGTTGCAAATTTGCACCGTTGGGTGCGGTTCCCGCAGACAAAATGCATTGATCAATGACATTTTCGGGCACCCTTTTGTCGGAAAAATTTCGCACCGTTCGTCTCTTAGCGAGTTGGGAAAAGAAGGTGTTTGCCCGGCGCAACATTTCTTCCTCCGAATAACAGTGGTAGTCACAAAGATCATGGAAACTAACCATTCTTGGTTCACACATCATGCCGTCCTTTTTCTCTTGTAGGAATGTTGTCATTCATCGTCTGGATATGCAATTTTCTAAACGGCCAATACAAAAGCGTAGAAACCGATAACCATGGCATGGTACAATTTACACCAACGTCAGGACAAATTCTTGGCGACCCCGAAGCAGCGATGAACAGATTCGTTGCCTGAAAATGATCCACCAATTCAAGACCACTATTTTACAGAAGATTTAACTGTTGGATGGCATGGGCCCTGGACGAATTTTGTGATTGATGATCGTTTGATAAAGTCGGAAAGTTCTGCGTGCCGTTTTGGAAACTTTATTGTCGGAAAATTTGATTCTGCGATAACCCGAGCAAACTAAGCAAACCATTGCTACGTTGCCGGCGTCGTGGGATCGGAATCTAAAGGAATCATAAGTATGAGAAGCCGATTTATTTTATCTGCAACCGGTCTAACCTTGGCTTTCGCAATGGCTGCGGGATGGATGCAACCAAGTCAGATCAACGCTCAGGAAACCGCAACCCAGGAACAAGCGGCCCAAGAGGCGTCGGTTTTGGCGATTACCCCTGAACCCGTCAATGCTGAATGGTGGACCAACCGACACCAAGCCAAGTTAGACCAGATTAAGGCAGACGCCGATATAGACCTAGTGCTGTTGGGCGATTCGATCACTCATGGCTGGGAAGGCAGCGGCAAGACCGTATTCGACGAATTCTTTGCAAAACGCAAACCGCTGAACATTGGCTTTAGCGGCGATCGTACCGAGCATGTGCTTTGGCGCCTGGACCACGGAGCGATTGATGGCATTTCTCCAAAGCTAGTTGTCATGATGATTGGCACCAATAACACGGGGCATCGCCAAGACAAACCTGAGAATACCGCGTTGGGAATCTCGCTAATTCTTGCGCAACTTCAACGCAAACTTCCCGAAGCCAAGATTTTGGTGCTGGGCGTCTTTCCACGAGACGCGACGGTGGACGGCAAATTGCGGAAAATCAATGACAAGGTCAACCAAATCATCGCTCAAATGGCTGACAACAAAGATGTCTTTTACTTGAACATCAATGACAAATTCTTGGAAGCCGATGGCGCGCTATCTAAAGAAGTCATGCCCGACTTGCTACACCCACAAGAGCAGGGATACAAGCTTTGGGCCGATGCGATCGAACCTCTGGTTAGCAAGTTGATGGGCCAGTAAGCGATACGAAAATGATTTACCACCACCGGTAAGCCACCGCCACTTTCAAGCACACGGTACCGTCGCATGCCAGGCGGTCCGTTTCTTTCTTCTTTGTGTTCGACCGGCCGGGTTCGGCAGGCAGCCAGCGAATCGGGTTAAGTCTTCACTTGCCGCTGCGTGACTGCCGTAGTTCAAGCGTGCCGGCCGTCCGGAAATCGATTTGACTGGGCGGTTTTAGCTCTATGGCACTAGCGTATCTAGGGGAAGGGCAGGCGCGGTCAAACGGCAGGCGCGGTCAAACGGCAGGCGAGGTCAAAAGGCAGACACTGGCAAAGGTCAGGCACCGCAAAGCAACGACCGTTTACGGTGTTTGCCTCGATTCCCTGGTCGAATTATCTTCGGTAAAGGTACGAACAGCAAGTTCAATTTCTCTGCTCACCCTATCTGGACTCCAGTCGTACTGCAAACTTTGCTGCATCGACTTGACAGCAGACAGTATCGACATCGAAGTAATTCGCTGCCCAAACAGATTCTTACCTAACGCGATCACTAAGGTATACAACAGGTGATAAGTCGCCCTTAGGATTGTCTTCGAACTTCGGCCACGACTACCTGCGGTCTGCCGAATACACTTCAATTCGCTGATACTTAGATTCGGATCAAACAAGAAGGCTTCGAGTTGCAGTTTAGCCTTTGGATGAGTCTTGGGGAAATTCAGCGTATCGTATTGATTCATCGTTAAACCCATGAATCGTTCCCAAATATCTAACTGCTTAACATGTTCATTGGTACTGTCAAAGTCTTCCAACAATTCGGCCATATCAGTTGAGTTGACCGAATCGAGGGACCCCATCGAATAATCAGGTTCCGAATCAAGTAATGGTTCTTCGATAAGTTCCGGCAAGAATTCGGCAGCATCTGGAATTTGCGTGCCATTGGCCAGAAGGATCGCGACGAAATCCCGGGTAGCCTGAGCATAATCATCCGACGGAGTGGTATCACGAATGGCACGTTGCAAGCGAATCTGAAACATGTTGCGAATTTTCTTCAGGCGATTGCGAACTCGTTGTTCCGAAAGCCCCAAACGTTCGCCAATTCTCGCCGACGTTATCTTCTGGTCATGCATTGTGTCAAATGCAGATGTCGCAAGATACTTGAGGAGAAAAATTTTCCAATCCAATTCGCGTTCAGAATAGGCCGCATCGTCACCGGCAACCTTTGGCTTGACATCCTCGTTTCGGATTTCACCCGCACTTACGGGATCGAGAGACTGACGAAAATCAACAATGGCAACTTGCAAGACAGCCAAGGCCCAGGCGACTTCCATTGGATCGGTGCTAACTAGTTTGGTATCGTCCTTGGCTAATTTGGCCACCTGGTCTTCGCGACGGGTATTCTTGCGGTAAAGATCGATGAAATGCCGCAGGACGCACGTCTTTAGGAATCGACGGAAGCTTCCGTTTCCGCAGGGGCCTCGGAAGATAGTACGCACTCGGCACTGCTTGGTTAAGAAATCCTGCACCGTCTCCTGGGAATCCAATTGCGAAATTCCACGGCGTTGTAAGTAGGCTTCTAATCCTCGCTGATAGTCGCGTACAAAGTCGCCGAACAACTTTGAAAAGTCTTCACCGTCACTATTTCGCAAATGCCCAATCCCATCCTCAAAGGTTGGTGGGAATTCGTCATCAGGGGGATCTTCGCGAAATTCCATCGTCACTAATTCCGTATCCGAAAGTGGTTCGTTCCACTATAAGTGTAGTCCACCATTGAACTTATGTCTCTGGCAAGATAGACGTTTCTCCACGTAAACCCTGGTTGCAAATGGAACAAAATGCTTGAAATTGAACAAAAATACTTAGTCCGTGATCTTGTCCGTTTGAGTGAAACATTGCTAGAAAACGGCTGGATTTGTCAACAAACCATGATTCAATCCGATGAATACCTGCGTCACCCTTCTAGAGATTTTGCCCAAACCGATGAGGCGATTCGAATCCGCCGGGAAGACGAATCCTGGATGGTCACGTACAAAGGCCCCCGAAAAGGCAACGGAGTTAAGGTTCGTAAAGAGATCGAACTTCCGATCGGAAAAACCGAAGATACCGGCACACGGTGGCTTGAACTATTTCAATCATTAGGCTTTAGCTCCGTCGCTCTAGTACAGAAGCATCGTGAATCATGGCGTCACCCTGATAAGCAGGATGTGGTTGTCGTGATCGACCATGTCGAAGCCGTCGGTTGCTATGCTGAAGTTGAATGCATTGCCCAACCCAATCAAGAGGAATTGGCCAAACAAACGGTCACTCAGGTGGCCGAATCATTAGGGCTGACTCACGCGGTAGCAAGTAGCTACCTAGAATTGCTGCTGGATAAAGCTTAGGCTCGTCAGCCAGTTTGCCGAGAAGTCTTCCCCGAAGTTAAAACGACCGTAATAAGAGCGGGTATACCTCTGGCAACAGGACGACCGCAGCATCAACCAAACGCTGGATCCCATTGCTTGATCGGTTCAAAAGGCAAATAAAACACTCGGCTTCAACTTAGCTGCCCACCATTTTACAACATCACCATTTTACAACATCACCATTTTACAACATCACCATTTTACAACATCACCATTTTACAATGCCACCATTTTACAATGCCAAGGTGAATCATCGCAAACACGCTTGGTGATTCAAAGGGCGTCATCCGCTTAACATTTTCATGCATACTTCATTGGCGCAGTAGTCTCTATTTCAAATGAATCATAACAAGCAGGATACCTCGGAGGAACTTTCGAATCATCACGATCTAAATTGGCGAAAGAATTTTTGGAACTTGATTGTTTATCAAGTCTTGCTTCGCATCGGCTGGATCTTTAAGACCGAAAGTGTGGTGATGCCGGCGTGCTTGGATTGGCTTGGTGGTGCAGGGTGGGTTCGAGGTTTTTTACCCATTTTCAATCGATTTGGCCAAAGTATTCCACCTCTGTTGGCCAGTCGTTGGCTGGCACGGCAGCCGCTAAAAAAATGGGTCGTGGCAAAAACCACATTGTTGATGTCGGCGTCTTTCCTAACGTTGGCATTCATTTTCGGCGCGGTCGCGTATCGCTATCCACCGGGACAATTGCCAACCTGGTTGCCCTTTCTTTTTATCGCGGTCTACGCGGTGTTCTTTTCGTGCTTTGGCATCAATCAACTTGCTCAAAATACCTTGCAGGGAAAAATCATTCCTGTCCAGAAGCGAGGTTCGTTAATGATGTGGTCCAGCATCATTGGCGTGGTTGCGGCGGTCTCATCTGCTGTAGTCTTGTTACCGATGTGGCTATCACCCCAAAAAGCGGCTTTTCATTACATATTTGGTGTCACGGGGGCGATGTTCTTGATCGCCAGTTTCGCAGCGAGTTTGGTAAGTGAAGAAGCGGATCAACCTGTCGACAAAGAGAAGGCGCCCGCATCACTTATTAATTCCGCGGTCTCCGTTCTGGTTTTTGATCACCAGTTTCGCTGGCTTGCGATCGTCGCGGCGGCCTTCGGTTTAAACATGGTGCTATTCCCGCATTACCATGCGTTGGCCAGTCGAGAACTCTCCGCAAGCCTGAACTGGCTGATGCCGTGGCTGGTTGCGCAGAATATCGGCGCTGCGATGTTCAGCACGATCGCCGGAAAGCTGGCGGACCGACTAGGAAATCGAATTGCCTTACAATTTACACTCGCTTTTCAATTATTAGCCCCCTTGGTGGCCGTCGCAGTTAGCTTGGGTGGGCCGACCCAGTTGCCGTTGTACCTGGCCGTTTTTGTCATGCTGGGCGTAACACCGGTCGTCTATCGGCTGTTTTCAAACATCACATTGGAATACGTCCAACGCCGACATCACCCAAAATACCTAAGCACCTTGGCGATATGCCTGGCTTTACCGCCAATGCTGCTTTCGATTCCAGTTGGCTATTTGATCGACATTTTTGGGTTTCGCCCAATTTTTCTCGGGGTTTCGCTCATACTACTGCTGGGTTTGATTGGCACTTTAAAGATCCGCGAACCGCGACATCGTAAAAAAGTTTAATCCGATCACGTGTTTGATTCGTCTAGAGATATTCACAAGATTCCATTGGACTGGGAAACATAGAAGGCGGTTGAATTTCGCCCAGGCGGCCCTTTGATGGATTTTAGCCCCAAATCCACTGTAAGTCTTTACAGATTGGCGAGTAAGGTCTCCAATATCGATCCGTACAGTGATTGTCTTGATCCGGATTCTATTCGGGATTTAGAAAATCGCTTGTTCGTAATTTGATACCACGTTGTCCGAAATTTTTCGTATAAGGAAATTTAGAATGCTAGTGAAAATGATGGCCGTCTTGGCGGTAGTTAGTTGCATGTTCGTTACCAGTGGTAAGGACGACGCAACTGAAGTAAAGGCAGAATTGAAGGACGTGAAGTGCCTTCTGATGCCAAAGAAGGAAGTCAAAGAGACTTTCTCAGTCGATTACATGGACGCGAAAGTCTATTTTTGCTGCAAAGGTTGCGTTGGCAAATTTAGCAAGTCACCTGACAAGTATGCAACTCTGGCAAACCATCAATTGGTTCAAACCAAATTGTTCAAGCAAACAGGTTGCCCAATCTCGGGTGGCGATTTGGATCCAGCGACTGAAATTGAAGTCAATGGCGTAAAAGTCCAATTCTGTTGCAACAATTGCAAGGCGAAGGCTGACGCCATGAAGACCGACGCTGAAAAAGCTGAGTTGGTGTTCTCGAAAGACGCATTCAAGAAGGGCTTTGCAAAAGTTGAAGCCAAGAAAACCGAAGAATCAGCCAAATAGTCGACAGCGTTGCTGTCTCAAGGTTACTGTCATCTGACAGCTATCAAAGACGACCAAGCGAGTGAACTCAAGTACGAGTTCGCTCGCTTTTTTTATTGCTACTGCGTCAGATGAGCCGATAACAGGCAAGGAGTATCGCGTCTGAGTGCGGAGCGGATATCTGACCAAAAGCGGTGCACTGGACAGTTTTGCGTTGGGGAAATTCAATTCCGCCGGCATACCCACAGTTGCGTCGCGATTGAATCGCTTGGAATGCGATTGCTTTTCGATATTCCGATCAAAGGTGGAATCTGATACTTATAGAACTCGATGGATCGAATCAAGTTTTGGCGATTTGCTAGAACGCATTTGATTGGTTAAAGAACGTGTCGCAGTCCAAAGGAAAAACGAATGGAATTCCAATCAATTTGCAGATCGAATCGTTTCGCTTTACGTTCAGCACGATCGTATAACTCGGCCTGGGTTAAGAGCTGGTTGTTGGCAGTAACCGTCGGACTATTTTCGACCAACATTGGCTGCGCTCAATGGCAAACGTCGGAGAAAGGCACCATTGTGGGCGCTGCTGCGGGTGGGGCTCTAGGTTCTGCGATTGGCAAGAAGTCGGGCAACCCCATCACAGGCGCCGTCCTGGGCGCAATTAGCGGCGGCATCGTTGGCAACGCAATTGGCGAAAGTGCCGAACAGCGACGGGCAGCCGACAACTATCGTTTGCAACAGCAACAATACCAACAACAGCAAGCTTTCCGTAACTCCGGCGTCTCGATTGATGAGGTCATTTCATTGACTCGAAGTGGTCTTAATGAAGAAATCATTGTTTCTCACATCAATGGCAACGGATTTAATCGCACATTGTCGGTCAACGATCTAGTGCTGTTGAAAAACAATGGTGTCAGCGACCGAGTCATCATGGCGATGCAACGACCTTCTCAAAATGTCATTCCGGCGGCTCCGACGGTAATCCAATCCCGTCCAATCACGGTGGTCGAAGAAGTCCATGTGGTTCCATCGTGGTACGGTCAACCTGCCTACTACCCTCTGCCAATTCCCTATTACGGTGGCTACGGAGGCTATGGTCACCCCCATCACCATCGATCACATCAACGGTCGAGCGGCATGAACCTGAACTTTCGCTTCTAAGTTAGAACGCCCGACACCTCAGAATCGCTCGAAAAAAATCGGCAACAGACCAAACACAACTTGGCACTGAGGTCCACTTGAACCTGCGTGCCATTTTTTTCGGTCGGGTTGCTGAACGCTAGCGAATCGCGATTGGACTAGGCTCGAACCGTACCATTAATGATACTTAGGTCCACAAATCTACCGCCAGATTCGCGTCATAGACGTCTTTAACTGGTGAGCCATGCTTGGCGCCAGGGTCGTGTTTTTTGTCAGTGACTCATGTCCAAGCAAGGTTGACACCCGCAACGTCCAATCCTGCTTCGGCGACGCATTGGGATTGATTGGAACACTTGCGCTGGCGGGCCCCAAATGGCATGCCTTCGACTTGTCTTTTGTGCGGAACGACCGCGGTACGATTTCGTCCAGCTAGGATGGCTTGGACATTGTTCAATTTGTAATCACTTAGCCACGGACAGGCGAACCCATGCGAGTCTTCTTCTCGGTCGGCGAACCAAGCGGCGATCTACACGGCGCCAATTTAGTCAAACGCCTCAAGGAAAATGGCATCCAATGCGTTGGCTATGGCGGCCCACGCATGCAGGAGGCCGGGTGCCAATTGCTCGAAGACTTGACACAGTACGCGGTGATGTTTCTTACTGCTTTAAAGTTTATCCCCAAGCTGTGGAAACTGTATCGCTCCACCGATCAGTTCTTCGCGAAAGAAAAGATTGATGCGGTTGTCTTGATCGACTTCCCTGGTTTCAACTGGTGGATCGCCAAAGCAGCCAAACGCAATGGCATTCCAGTTTACTATTACGGCGTGCCCCAAATGTGGGCATGGATGCCGGGGCGAGTTAAAAAACTAAAGCGTTTGGTAGATCATGTGATTTGCAAATTACCGTTCGAGGCTCCCTGGTTCTCGCAGCGAGGCGTGAAGGCTCACTATGTTGGGCATCCCTATTTTGACGAACTGGTCAATCGAAAACTGGACCCTGAATTTCTAGCTGAATACGACCACCCAACCCGGCCTTTGATTACGTTGCTGCCTGGCTCTCGCAATCAAGAGGTGAAGAACAATTTGCCGTGGTTGGTTGAATCAGCAATCCGAATCAAACAACAGGTTCCTGACGCTTCGGTCGCGGTCGCCTGTTTCAATTACCATCATTCTGAAGCGGTCCGCGAATACCTTGCCCAAGCGGATTTGCCGTTTGATGTTTTCGTAAAGCGGACACCTGAATTGATTGAACTTTCGACCATTTGCCTAGCGTGTTCTGGTTCGGTTTCGCTTGAACTGATGTACCACCATAAACCCTCGATTGTGGTTTACCGCCTTTCACGGATCCAAGCGGCCTTCAAGTGGCTGGCACTGACCTGCCGCTTCATTACGTTGGTAAACCTGTTGGCGGTTGATGATATCAACCGCTCGAAAAATAAACCCCACGACGCGACTAAGCCCAATCAAGAGATTCCTTTTCCAGAATTTCCTTGGGTCAACAACCCTTCAATACCTATCGCGGACCTAGCGATTAGCTGGCTAAAAAATCCATCGGAACTTGAACGCCGCCGTGCACAGTTACGCGATCTATCAACCAGATTTGGGCAAGCAGGAGCCACCCAACGAGCAGCGACTTTCATACTAGAACAACTGCAACCAATTCCCAGCAAAGCCAAAATAAAATCAGAACCATTTGCTGCCGCAGCATACTATCGTCAAAACAATGATGCCGCCACCGAACCTGCGATCGCTTTAAATGGTACGCATAACGGAATAGACCTTGACCAACCAATTCACGAAGAAGCCTACGACGAATTCGAAGATGATTGGTCCTCGGCAGCGGCAGCCGCTTATCAAGTTCAGAAACTTTCGCCGCAACCGCTAGAGTCCGATCTGGCGACAACACCCAATCCAGAGAGACTTGCCGCAATCACGCGGCCCCAATTCACGCTGCCTAAATTCACGCTGCCTAAATCAACAACCAAGGCACCAACAACAACGACTGAACCCCATTCGGACAGCAAGCGACGAGTCGCCTAAGCGGCGGCAGTCTCACATTCTTGCCAACCTGAACACCCGGTCCGATCACCCGGTCCGATCACCCTGCGTGCCTAACTGGAACCGACAGGAGGAGCATTCGCCGTCGCAAACTTTCGATCCTGGGAAGCCACGCAATAAGAATGAGCGTCGCTTCGTTGCTTTCGGACACCTACTCTGATTTGACGTGGTATTTTTTTTTTCAAGTTACTCCTGAGGCACTTGAAGCTTACCGGTCAACTCGACTTCTTCCCTGCCGTCTTCCCTGCCGTCTTCAAGGGCACCAGAAATAGGCCACTGGTAGTCTGGCAGAGCCTTTTCTGGCTGGTTGGGCATGTCTTGACCGTCGGTCTTGGCGGAGATGAGTTCAAGCGAGCTCATGGCCTTTTGGAATTCGATTCCTGGCGACAGGCCATTCAATCGTAAGGCATCCTATTGAAGTGCGTGAAACAGTAAAATTACCCCTGGACCCAACTTATCTCGCCTGCTGATCGCTGACGGGTCTAACCCATCCTTGGTTAATTCGACCGAGCAAACTTCTATCGATTTTTCTAGCGGTTGCCCGTTGGGTAAATTCACCCTCTGAAAGCAATGGCGGGCCTGATCGTTTTCAGAAACCACTCGTCGATGAAGCAGATAAATCGAGATCGCATTGTCTGGGTTGTGAGTATTGCGTCCTAATCGAAGTTTCACAAACCACCAAGTGGCAGAAGCAGACGAAACCCACCCCATTGGCTGGACTGCATTACAATCCGGACCCGCGATTGCCGCGATCGCTTACACTTTATGATCGTGAACGTCCTTGTCAATGTAATCTGGTACGTCGGTGTTGAACAACTAACAGGCTTGGATTGCAACAGGACTGCGGAAGTTACCAAGAACCAGACAGATGTCCTGGTGGTTTTAGAGCCTAGGGGTGTGCCGCGATGCAACTGGCAGAGAACGGGAACGCAACGTCTTTGGTTTACCAAAGGCTTCCATCGCTCCACAGCAATAAAACCGAATCACACCCAGTGAAAAACGCTAATTGGTGAACGGGTACGAAGAACTCTGGCACAAAGTCTGACTTGCGAAACGATCGTACAATAAATTGTGATCCCAGAGTCGATCTTCGGGTTTTGAAAACGTTCGATACAAGCAACAATACTCAACAGGGCAGGGTGCTAAACCCAGTTGACTCCGCACCCCAGGTCCTTGAGCGTCAGTGGTAGATTCCAAGCGAAAGCTAACTTTAGATTGGGTTCCAAATGTTCTTACGACAACCAAGTCCAACAGGCTACGAGATTAAATTTCGCATCTTTGGAATATCCGTGGAAGTTCACCCATTTTTCTGGATTGCCGGATTGATATTTGTCGGCCAGTCGGCGGTTACGTTTTCCGTCGGGAACAAATTGGTAAATTTGATCGCGGCCATGCTGATCTTTTTCTTATCGATTTTGATACATGAGCTAGGTCATTCGATTGCAATGGCTTTTTATGGCATCCACTCTCGGATCGTACTCTATGCGTTTGGTGGTATGGCAATTCCCATAGGACGATTGCCTGGGAAGTTTCACAATAGTATGTGGGACCAAATCGTTATTTCGGCCGCAGGCCCATTCGCCCAGTTCTGCGTTTTAGGATTGATCATTCTGTCTGGGCTACTTGGGGGAGTCGATTTCGGACTAAGTCGATCCTTTCCATTTCTGACGTTCGAATATCTTGGCCCCCCGGTGATCGCAGGGCTAAGCGTTTGGCTTGCATTATGGGTTGCGATTTTCGTGAACTTCATTTGGCCACTGTTTAATCTGCTGCCCATCCTTCCGCTTGATGGCGGGCGAATCTGCCAAGGACTCTGCCAGATTTATCAGGGCAACCATCGAGGCGTAGTGGCTTCGCTGTGGGTAAGCGTTGTCACCGGTGTCTTCTTGGTGATACTGCTGTTTCAGGCCCAAGAAATTTACATGGCGTTGTTTATTGGGTATCTGACCTATCAATCGTTGCAAGAGTTGCAAAGTGGACGAGGCATGTGATGAGTCTTTCAGCCTCGGAGCGCTTTGAATTCCCTAAACAGACCGCGAGCCAAACCAGAAATCGCTTTCATATATCACCGACATGCATTGTTAGAACCATCGCCACGATAACTTGGTTGATTAAGCGTAACACACAAGCACTAAACGACTTGCGCCAACCAAAGATTAGTCACATGGTTCTGGCATACGGTCTGTTTTTTTGCAGAAAGTCTCAGTGTGAGACAACCAAACCAAACCTACTAGGTATCCAATAAGTCTTACGAACGTCAGTTCATTTCTGCCCACAGGGTTCTGTCCGATTTGCCTGCAGCGGGAACGAAAAGTTCATGCCGATGATGACCGCATCTTCGGTTTCCGAGTTTCTATCGATCACAACCAACGATAAGAACAGGACGTCCAAAGTTTCGGCACCCAAACTGCCCCGTTGGAACGCATCAACCCTGATTTTCATTCCAGAACAGCAAGATCGCGACGGAATTCAATTTCAACACATATTGAGATTACGATCGACATCACCTGGAAGCATTTAGGCAAAGCAGATTGCGATCAATAATCTTTTTTCATCGAAGTGAATCCAAAGAGAAAATAGCCAACGGATTGAATCAAAAGACATACCAAAACGTGAAAGCAATTCGCTTGGCAACTGGCAGTGAATGAAAGTTGAAGTTTGAAAAACGGTCTCAAGTGTGACCAACCTCATGTTTTTCACCAAAGAGCATCAAAAAAAAATAAAAAAAAACAAGCCCGAATCCGTTGCGAATTTGAGCGTTCGCTAGTCAGAATTCTTGCCACCAAAATCGCGACAACATCAGCAACCCATTGCTACCATCGAAAACAAAATTTGAATCATCGGCACTGATGAAGTACAAGCAGATACACCGATTTCGAATCGTGAAAAAGACCTCTTCGAAAAAGAAAGCAGCGATGGTGACGACAATGAAAACCAAAACTCGAAACCACCACGAATGCAAAAACACTCGCTAATCCTCGGCATTTCCCATGCCCGTTGCCCAAACCAATCCCATGCCAGCAACACGCAGGAGCGTCCCCTTATTCAAGCACGCAACCTGCTTTGACGCTTGGGTCGCGGAATTACTATTGAAAATACACCCACGCTTTAAACCTGCACGAGAAAACGGTACGACCTTAGAAAATGACCTCAACAGGGTCTAACATTCATGAAGATTTAAGTTCAAAACGATCAACTTTTCGCCGTCGTGATAAGCTTTCAAAATGAAAAATTTTGCGCTGTTTGCAAAAAAGACGTTGAAATATATTTTCACGATTCGTAAAACAATAGGCGAGGATTCCTAAACGTTGTTTACGTTTCATCTTCTTTGAAATGAGTTGGCGAAAACAAGTCGCTGATTCCGCTTAAGGACGGACAAGATGAATCGCTTCTGAATCAACTTCAGAATGCACACACGTTTGAGAATATGGTTTTGATGACCGGCGAACAGTGAAGCTGGAGAAAGAATGGATTTCTTTTACCTCGATGGACTGAAAGGAACGATCAACCTTGGTTGACCCCCCGCAAGCGAATGGTTTGCGAAGGGCGATTTAGCGACGGTTGATCGGTTTGGTTTCTGATCTGGGTGTCATGAAGATTTCCCGACTTTTTCTAATGTGAACGCTTCTGCGATGTTCGCCTTAGAGATTTTTTACGGAGGACGTGTTGTGGCAAAGAAGAAAGCTGCAAAGAAGGCTGCACCTAAAAAGGCTGCTGCGAAAAAGGCTGCTCCTAAGAAGGCTGCTGCAAAGAAGGCTGCTCCTAAGAAGGCTGCTGTAAAGAAGGCTGCTCCTAAGAAAGCCGCTAAGAAGACAGCTAAAAAGACAGCTAAGAAGGCAGCTCCAAAGACTGCATCTAAGGCTGCAGCTCCAAAGACAGCTAAAAAAGCCGTTAAGAAGAAAAAGTAGTTCGGCTACCGCAATTTTGGTTGCCCAAGTGATAGCCGCTTAAATGGTAAAAAATTCGTTTTCGGAAGTTAAGCAAATTTCTTTCGTGGCACGGATGATCTTAGACCTGGTTCTAAGTTTTTGCGTGAAAGCTAAACGTGATTTTTCAGGTAAAGCAGCGTGAAACTGACCCTTAGCGGTTAGTTAGCACCATGCTTAACTAGAGAACCTTTAAGGTCAATCACTACTCCTGCAACCGTTTGCATTAAAGCGAATTGGTTTCGCAAATTGTTGAAACAACGAGAAAGAGCCCCCGATGGAGGCTCTATTTTTTTGCGCTGACAGTTTTTTTTCGTTCACGCGGACACCCAACAGAACACCGAACCGTTAGATTTGCGGGTACGACGTTCGAAGGCCAAATTAGCCAAGGACGGGCAATTGAGGCTGCGCAGGATTCAAGCGAGCTTTATCGGCCAAACGTCGAGCCATTTGGTATGCGATTTTCTCGATAAACGGTGCGATGATCGGATCTTCAAGGTTCAACGCGGTGGTTCCTTCATCGCCGCGTTCGCGCATCGAAATATTGATCGGCAATTCACCTAGGAACGGAATCTCCGCCTGCTCTGCAAAGCGTCTAGCTCCACCCGACCCGAAGATATCATAGTGTTTGCCGTTGTCTGGACAGATAAACGTGCTCATATTTTCGACGATGCCAGCCATTGGAATTTTGACTTTATCAAACATCGCAACCGCCTTGATCGCATCCAACAATGCAACTTTTTGCGGGGTGCACACGACCACGGCGCCCGAAATTGGAAGCAATTGCGAAAGCGTTAACACCACGTCGCCGGTTCCAGGTGGCATATCGATAATTAAATAGTCCAAATCACCCCACGCGGTGTCTCGAACGAACTGAGTTACTGCCGAATGCAGCATCGGGCCCCGCCAAATAACCGCTTGGTCCGCTGGGACCATAAACCCGATACTCATGATCGGCATCCCATCCTGGAAGATCGGCTGAATCTTTCCATCCACTTGAACGGGCTTGCCAGAAACGCCGGTCAACTGAGGCACGCTAGGTCCGTAAACATCCGCGTCCATCAGGCCAACTTTGCACCCTGACTTTTTCAACGAGTACGCCAAACTGGTCGCCACAGTGCTCTTGCCGACACCGCCTTTTCCTGAACCTACCGCTATCACGCTGCGACAAGTTAGCCCCACGGTTCCCATCGGTTGCACTTTCCGCTGATGATCAACTAGTTCCACGACCACTTCGGGGACTTCGGGAAAACGCTGCTTCAATCGTTCTAAAATTTGATCGTGAAAATCAACTTTCAAAGGGGACGAGTGACTGGTCAAACCAACCTGAACGTAAATTCGCTGGTCGGTCGCGTCGATCGCTTTGACCTGCTTGGACTTTGTGATTGGGTGCCCTGATTCAGGATCTAGGACGGTTGCAAGCACGGATTGAATATCTGAGGAATCGACCATTTGTCGGCAATCTTATCGAAAAAGTAGACGAAAAAGCCCAGACGACGAAAGCCGCCTTTGGCATCGTTTTAGGATACGTTCTTCCCGAGACGGGGAAAACCGGCAGCGGCAGAAAAGATCAGGCAGTGGCTCTGACATGAACAAAACCGGTGCCAATTCCGATACATTCCTGCCCCAAAGGACTTGGTGGTCAGACCGGAAATATCGCCTTGAATTCACCTTTGTCCGGCCCGGTCATTTTCGCAATCAATCGACTTTTGGTATAGTTGCGTTGAATTCCAACCAGGATCAAGCGGAAGAATGGACACGTATGGCTCGGGAAACTGTAATTAGCGGCAACGATGACAACGACGAATCGGCAGATCCATCGCCCAACGACGCGAACCCCGCATCGTCAACCCCCAAATCCATTGATGGTCGCGTGTCCAATGCGGCTGAAGAAACATTGCGGCCACGACTTTTGGCCGAAATGATCGGGCAGATGGACGTAAAAGAACGACTGCAAATTGCGATCGATGCCGCAACCAGACGGCAAGAGACCTTAGGGCACATCTTGTTTGACGGGCCTCCTGGATTGGGAAAGACCACCTTTGCGACGGTGATTCCTCAAGAGATGAATGTCCCGGTTGAATTCCTCTCCGGTCCTACGCTCAAGGCACCCAAGGACCTAATTCCTTGCCTAACTAATTTGTCGGCCAATCAAGTTATTTTCATTGATGAAATCCATCGCATTCCTAAGGCTGTCGAAGAGTACCTGTACACGGCGATGGAAGACTTTCGCATCGACATGATCCTGGGTGAAGGCCTTAACGCTCGGACACATTCGTTCCAGCTTCGACCTTTCACCTTGATCGGGGCAACCACTCGGGCTGGCATGCTGTCGGCCCCGTTGCGAGATCGGTTTCAAATTCGCGAACACTTGGGCTACTACTCGGATTCGGAATTGACTTTGATTGTCCACCGAAACGCTAGAATTTTGAATGTAAAAATCGATGACATGGCCGCCAAAGAAATCGCCGGTCGAAGCCGTGGCACCCCTCGAGTTGCAAATAATCGCTTGCGATGGATCCGCGATTTTGCGCAAACCCGAGCCGACGGCAACATCTCACTAAAAGTGGCACGCGATGCCATGCAGATGATCAAGATCGACGAACTGGGCTTGGACCACCAAGACCGTAGTTATCTGGAAGTGCTGATACGGATCTGCGGCGGTGGGCCAACGGGGATCGAAACCTTGGCCGCGACGATGAATGTCGCCGTCGACACCTTGACCGACGACGTTGAACCCTTCCTATTGCGTTCAGAATTGATTTTAAGGACGCCTCGTGGCCGAGTCGCGACTCCGAAGGCATTCAACCACATGAACTTGCCGCTGGACGTTCACGCCAACCCAGGGTTATTTGATTAGGTTGCCCAATCCAGTTGTGCGGCGGTAGCACAATGGCGTTCTTTCCTAGATTCTCACGACAGTTTATAACTTGGCTTCAGCGGCAAAGATTGAATGGTCCTTCGCCACAGTCGAGCGAAGCGGCCGCAGACTTCATTGGATAGGTAGTAACGTGTCGAAAATTGCATTTCTGTTCCCAGGCCAAGGGGCTCAATCGGTTGGAATGTGCACCGAGATCTTAGCGGGGTCCCCAAAAGCTAAACTTCTGTTCGACCGGGCGAAGGAAATTCTTGGGTACGATCTGCTGGAGATCTGCCAAAGCGGCCCTGCCGAGAAACTGGATCTTACCCAAATCAGCCAACCCGCACTTTTCGTCTCCAGCTTGGCGGCACTGGAAGTGCTTCGCGAGCAAAGCCCGGAAATTGTCATGAGTTGCCAAGCCGCAGCAGGACTGAGTCTGGGCGAGTATACCGCGATGGTATTCGCGGGCGTGATGAGCTTTGAAGATGGGCTGGAAGTGGTTCATCAACGTGGCCAAGCGATGCAGGCAGCCGCCGATGCGAACCCAAGTGGAATGATTAGCATTCTAGGTTTGGAACGCGACAAGGTTGACGAAATCTGCGAACAGGCACGTGATGCCGGACAAGTTTTGCAGGTAGCCAACTTGCTTTGCCCCGGAAACATCGCAATCTCTGGACACACCGACGCTTGCGAAAGGGCTGCAGAATTGGCGACCCAGGCCGGCGCCATGAAAACGGTCCCCTTGGCGGTTGCAGGCGCTTTTCACACTTCGCTGATGTCCAGCGCTGTCGAACGCTTGTCGGCTGCCTTATCGCAGGTAACCCTCAATCCACCAGAGATCGTTGTGGTGTCCAATGTAGATGCCTTGCCGCACACAGACACCCAAGAGATCCGCCAGTTGCTGATTCAACAAGTTTGTTCCAAAGTCATGTGGGAAGATTCAATTCGATACTTGATGGGCCAAGGCTTTGACAGCTTTTATGAGGTGGGTCCCGGCCGAGTCCTTCGTGGTTTGATGAAGCGAATCGATCGTAAAGCATCTTGCCGCGGTGTTTTTAACTAGCCCGGAAATTTACAAACTTCAAACGATCGACCACAGACTTGCGTAGGGACTCCTGTCATATCGGTCGTGATTTTGCCTGGTCAGCCTGGCCCGGCCATCCCTTTGAAATAACCCTTTAGATTGTTCGAGAGGTTCATGATGTCAGATAAACCAGCATTTGCAGTCGACTTGAGTGGCCAAATTGCACTCGTTACCGGTGCGTCGCAAGGACTTGGTCGCTCCATGGCGATTGCCTTAGCAACCAGCGGAGCACACGTCTTTTGCATCGCCCGAAACGAAGCCAAACTGAAGGAAACCGTTGACCTGATCGAAGCCGCCGGCGGCAAGGCCGAAGCAAGAGCGTGCGACGTTAGTCAACGAGAATCCGTAGATCAACTGGTGGAATCCATTGGTGATGCTAATGAAGCGATCCACATCTTGGTCAACAATGCAGGCATTACGCGCGACACGTTGTTGCCTCGGATGAGTGATGATGAATGGGACGACGTGATCAATACGAATCTACGCGGTGCCTTTTTATTCTCCCGAGCAGCCTCGCGTTTCATGATGCGCTCACGGTACGGAAGAATCATCAACATCGCCAGTGTCTCAGGGTTGATTGGCAATCCAGGCCAATGCAATTATTCAGCATCCAAGGCGGGCCTGATCGGAATGACCCGTTCGTTGAGCAAGGAACTGGCCAAACGCAAAGTGACCGTCAACGCGGTGGCGCCTGGATTCATCGAAAGCGAAATGACTGCAATGCTTGGCGCTACCATTTTGGATGAAGTGAAGAAGCGAATTCCAGTGGGTCGAGTGGGCACGGCTGAAGAAGTCTCTGCTTGCGTTTTATTCTTAGCAAGCCGAGCCGCATCCTACGTCACAGGCCAAGTCTTAACCGTAGACGGTGGGATGATCGCCTAAGTGGTCCACCACCGTGCCCGGTTACTCACCGCTGGCCACGATGACAATTCCGGCGACACGGCAAGTTTCACAAGTTTCACAAGTTTCACAAGTTTCACAAGTTTCACAAGTTTCACAAGTTTCACAAGTTTCACAAGTTTCACAAGTTTCACAAGTTTCGTGCTGTGAGTTAGGGGCCCCTTACCGTCGCTTGGGGGTCTGGAACCCCATGCAAGAGAGTGCCGTTTGATGCGATTCAGTGCCAACAAGTTTAAACGCCAATGCGATTAAACGGGCGTTGGAATCAAGCTGCGATAAAAATGGCAAAAAATTGGCGTGTTTTAAGGAATGGCGGTTTGGCAAAATCTCAGGTTCGTGGCTAAATCGGTGGCGGAATAGAGCGCGCAAGGCACCAGAAACTGCTTATTCAGCCGAACACAAGCTGATCCAAATCCTATTCAAGTGGCATAAGCCGGAAAATCAACAGAAATTGCAGGAAACCATTATTCGGGTGACGCCAAGGTAGCCTTGACCGGCTTAACAAAAATCCGATATCTTGTGGGGCTTACTTGGGTTCCCAAATCCTTGCCCACTGACGTGTTATCGTTCGCGGGCAGGTAAAAGAGTAACCCAGTTGAATTAGTGTTGAACTTAATTTCATAACAATTAAACAATCCAAATAGGGAGGGCGATGAAAATGGCCTCTACCGAAGAGAAAGTCATTGACATCGTCGCCGAACAACTCGGTGTCGACAAAGAAAAAATCACTCGCGAGTCCAATTTCATTAATGATCTTGGAGCCGATTCGCTAGATCTTGTTGAAATGGTGATGGAGTTTGAATCCAGCTTTGGAATTCGGATCCCTGAAGACCAAACCGACAAGATTCAAACCGTTGGCGAAGCGATTGATGCGATTGAACGAGCGACCGAAAAAGCCGGTTCGTAGAATATTTAACCGCATAGTAGTTAGGAATAGACCAAGCATGAGACGTCGCGTTGTAATCACTGGTTTGGGGGTTGTTACGCCTATTAGCTGCAAAGTTAATGATTGTTGGCAGCGCATTCTTGCAGGTGAAAGTGGAGTTCATCCGATTCGCTTGTTCGACGTGTCGGACATGCGAGTGAATTTCGGCGGTGACGTCTATGATTGGGACCCGATAGGGTATATTGATAAGAAAGAGGAGAAACGGCTTGATCGCTTCTCCCAATTCGCGATCGTTGCCGGGGTTGATGCGGTTGAAGATTCGGGAATTAACTTTTCTGAAGTTAGCCCGTATCGTGCGGGTGTCCTGTTAGGTTCGGGCATCGGCGGGTTGCAGACGATTGAGGAACAGATTGCGAAACTAATCAAAGAGGGCCCCCATCGTGTTTCGCCTCTAACGGTTCCGCGCATGATGCTTAATGCGGCGGGCGCTTGCCTTTCAATTCGCTACGGCTTGAAAGGTCCAAACTTCGCGATTGCAACCGCCTGCGCCAGTGCGACCAATGCAGCGGGCGATGCTTTTCGCTTGATTCAACATGGTGCTGCCGACGTGATTGTGACCGGGGGTTCCGAAGCTGCAATGACCCGGATGGGACTATCGGCCTTTCAAAACATGAAGGCACTGTCTAGCCGAGTGAATGAACCAGCGCGCGCCAGCCGTCCATTCGATGCGGAGCGAGATGGCTTTGTGCTGGGCGAAGGCGGTGGCATTCTAGTTTTTGAAGAAATGGAATTCGCCAAGGCTCGTGGCGCCAGAATCTATGCCGAAGTCGTTGGCTTTGCGACCACCGCCGACGGAAATCATATCACTCAACCCGATCAAGACGGCCTGGGTGCTGCCGAAGCCATGAAACTGGCGCTCGAAGACGCCGGATTAACACCCGACAAGGTCGATTACATCAACGCGCATGGAACCAGTACGCCACTGGGAGACAAGGCTGAAACTAAGGCTATCAAACGCATTTACGGTGAACACGCCGCGAAATTGAGCATCAGCAGTACAAAAAGCCAACTGGGACATTCGTTGGGTGCTAGCGGTGGAATAGAATTGGTGATGTGCTGCAAGGCAATCGAACATGCTATCGTGCCACCGACGATCAACCTAGAAAATCCAGACCCGGATTGTGATCTGGACTACACACCCAACGTGCCAAAATCTCGTGAAATCCAGTATGCCATGAGCAACAGCTTTGGCTTTGGAGGCCACGATGCCAGCATTATTATTGCAAAATATGACGGCAAATAACGGCAATCTGATAAGGCAACAGGTCGTTGCTTCCAGCTACTGCCATGCAGCATTGCCAACGTCTATCAAAGCAGGCCTTCCACTGGTAATCCTGCGGTAGCCAGCATGCAGATCAACGGGCGTGGGTATTAAAATCTGTGAACCATTTTGATCGCTGGTATGACTTCTGGGAACTTGATTGCCGATCAACCGCTGGTGACTTCCCAAAGCGTCAACGCTGCAAAAAAGTTCGTTGCAAGCAAGCGACCATTAGCCTAAAACGCCCGCACATTCTTCCGGGCTTGGTCGCTACGACTTACCCGACTACGCTATTGTTTCAGCGTTCGATCCCCCCTATCCTAAAATGGACGGGGGACCAACATGTGGTTTACGATTTGTTTCCAACCCGCAGATCACGAGAACAGCCACCCGCCTGAGTGCAGTTGGACAAGCGGCAGAATTCAAATAGTTCAGGAGAGAAGGCATGCCCCAAACGACGAACCGACCGATCCAGAGTTCAGATTCTCAAAAGCGCTCTCGCCGTCTATTTCTACGCTCGATGGCATACCTGGGCTACCTAGGCTTCGGCACAGACCGGTTGCTTGATGCCAGCATACATGGCACCTTGGTGAATCGATCAAATCACACCCACGAAAGGAACGCGACGCCTACTGACTACAAACCACAGATCAAAAAAGGCTTGGATTGGATCGCAGGGCAACAAACGCGAATGGGTGGTTGGCCCGATACCACTTACGAGGTCGCGATCAGTGCTTTGGCGGCAACCGCTTTAATCTGTTCGGGCTCAACTACCGTGCAGGGACCGTATTCGGATAGCATTCGTTTGGCAGTCGATTACTTTATCAATCGGACTCGGACCAACGGATTAATCGGCAATCCAACTAAAGACAATCGGTATACCTATGGGCACGGTTTCGCAATGCTTTTTTTGTCCCAAGTGTTGGGCGAAGAAGAAGATGCTGATCGCAGAAAAACATTGGCGATCGTTTTAAAGAGGGCAGTAGACTTTAGCGTATCCGCCCAAACAAGGTCGGGTGGTTGGGGCTACGTCAGCGCAAAAGATGGTAATGATTTCGATGAAGGCTCCACGACGATAACACAAGTTCAAGGCTTGCGAGGTTGTCGCAATGCTGGGATTGAAGTGCCAGGCGAGGTAATTAATCTCGCAAAGAAATACATCTACGATTGTAAAAACGACGACGGTGGGATTTCATACAGTTCGACCAATCGCGGTTCTAGCCGACCGGCCATTACCGCCGCGGCACTGGCCGCGCTTTACAACGCCGGCGACTACGACAGCAAACATGTCCCCGAAATGCTTGAATATTGCGAAAAAAACCTTTCAACTATTTCAGCCTCTCAATACGGACATTGGCACTACACCTACCTGTATTACTCCCAAGTCATGTACCGCCAAGGTGCTGAACAATGGCAGGGCTTCTCTCAGAGACTTTATAAATCAATCTTCACCAAACAACTTCCCGAAGGTCAGTGGCCCACCGAACAAAACGGCGAAATCTATTCAACGGCATGCAACTTGATAATGGTTCAACTTGAACGAGGCTTTCTTCCCCTGTATCAAAAATAGCCCATTTTGCACTTAAACGCCGCCGTCCAACGGGCTGGTGTGAAAGCGTTTGCTGGGATAAGGATGAGTGACGCGGGGACCAGGCAGATGCAGCCTTGCAAGTCGTTGCCTCCGGGACTAAGTCCAATTTGTCCGGGACGGCGTGATAATTCAGCCAGCCTTGAACAACTCGCCGCAGCCAGCGGCCCGTTTCGCCAATGGATCGGTGCAGGCGATTTCGCCGATTCGATGCTGCAGAAACTTGATCAGCCAATCGTGATCCAGCGCGTCAAAGAAACCTTCTATCTCCACATCCAATATCCAGTTCACCTTCTTACTGGTGATCGCAACAAGTACAACAAGTGCAACAAGTACAACAAGTGCAACAAGTACAACAAGTGCAACAAGTGCAACAAGTGCAACAAGTGCATCATGCCCGCTGCGCCCAAGCCCCGACCCATCACTGAATCCGACGACGTCCTGCTGGTAGATAATTTGCAACACCCACACCACTGCCTGTTGGACGATCTTGTCTTCCAACCAAGCGATGCCCAGCGGTCGCGTACGACCCGCGGGTTTGGGAATGTGTATTCGTTAAAGAAGGTTTCGCCCGATAGGCTCCCCGGTGAATTCGCTGGTGCAGGTCCACGATGTTGGCCTCCACATTTCGCTCGTATTCGTGCCATGTCACTTGGTCGATGCCGACCGCTGCGGTTTTCTTCAAATTGAAGAAAGCCTCAGGCAGCAGTTGGCAGTTGAAGTGATCTAGCAAAGCAGTGAACTTGAGCGTGCTGTCCTGGCGGGCAGCTTCACGCACCCCGTGCCGTCCGCTTGACTTGCGTTTGATCCGCCCCGGAGTTCGGGGCAAGTCGGTTGGCAAGGCGTTCCTTTTGGCTGAGTTACTTTCCTCAATCAACTCCGCCGATGGTTCAGTGGTTGATTGTTCAATAGATGAACTTTCAGCACCATCGTTGTTCGCCGACGTCGCAGTTACTACCGACTCATCTGAATTTTCTCTAGCGTTCGTGTCAGCTTTTGCGGCGGAGACGTTTGCTGACCGCTCCACTGGCGAGAATCATCGTTTCTCATTGCCGCTGGAAACCAAAGAGACCTCCCGGTTCTCGCGTTTGGAATGTCGGTGCCCTGTTATCAACAAACTCCGTGGTTCTTAATAGCTGGCCTGCGTTACCCTGGGCACGGACGCTTAAGACAGACCGGGCACCCGATTCGCCCCTGGGCTGAAGGCCGAAGTGGTTGGCTAAACTGTCGTCGTAAGATACTTTGATTCTCTATGCTAAACCGGTTTTATCCCGGCACACCCTGACACCTTTAAACGCGTTGCTGAAGGCTTCTTGTACTTGATTCTCACGGACGAATTCGTCAAATGCCGTGTGGACTCTTTCACCGTTTGAATCTTGCAATACTTCACTAACTTGCATATGATTCAAAGCGACAGAGAGTTCGATGCCGCGTGTCCGCCTTATTAACTCCCTTGCCAGTCCCCTTATGCGGAATCTAAACAGACTTCTAGATTTTGCCCCAAAGACCAACTGCGTCTTGGGCAGAACTTTCCTGGTCTGAAGTGGTTCTTTGTGGGCTTGGTTTGCAATCTAAACCTGCGCACACCTGAATCGAGACAGGGAATCGCGGGAGGGCCATTTTGCAATTACCAAAGTGGCAGTAGACCGCGTTGAAGAAACGTTTCGTTTGGATCAACGCTGTTTCAAAGAGGATTACTGGCACGATTGGGTTTGGTGCGGAATTTATTTTCTTGCCCGTCGATGGGCCGAACTTAGAAAATGGTTTGCGAAGCAACGCTCCATCGTTTGAGTAGGTGCGAAAAGCGAGTTGATTGTGTGGCTGATTTTTTACAGGTCCAAATGTGACCCTGACCCCGAAGAAGGAATAGAGCATGTGGCGAGAAGGCCTCACGAATCGGCAAGCCGATATCTTGGAGATGATCAACGAAACCGTAACCAAGAATGGTTTCGCTCCCTCGATCCGAGAGATTGCCGATGCGTTTGAAATTAGCTCTCCCAATGGTGTGGTATGCCACTTGAAAGCCCTTGAACGTAAGGGTTACTTGAGTAGGCGAAAAACCAAAAGCCGAGCCATTGAATTATCTGCAGAATACCTAGAAAAAGTTCGCGGCATGCCGCTCAAAGGGGTAGTGACCGCCGGAGCCCTTCAGGAAACCATTGGACGATCTCGACGTGTCGATTTTGGCACAATGTTTGATGTCGAACAATGTTTTGCTTTGGAGGTTGCTGGCGATTCCATGATCGAAGCTCAGATTTCTGACGGTGATTACATAATCATCCGACCTTCAGAAGACGCGAAGCCCGGTCAAATTGTGGTTGCGACAACCGCTGACGGGCAATCAACGGTGAAATATTGGTTCCCGGAAGCAGGCGGAATTCGCCTGCAACCTGCGAATCGCAATATGGATCCAATCTACTCCAGCGATGCAAAAGTTGTTGGCATTGCGGTCGGCGTTGTTCGAAAGATGAAAACGTTGAACTAGTACAACTGTATTGAGAGAGGTTATTCAGGCCAGATGCGACCGGCATTGGGAACGATGTCATGACAGAATTTTGGCAAGTATGACCTTTTCGAAACGCAAAATCACCAACCGGATTCTACTTCTCCCCTTGGTGATAAAATTCCAATCTCTGCGTGCGACCTTTCGCCACAAGAATTGGTGAGTGATCGGTTTCAAACCTTTGGTTGAATTGATCCGATTGCGCTGCCACCTCTTTGATGAGTTGAAATGCAACTCGCCGAGTCGTGAAACCGGTTTCAGGCCATCATTCTAGGCCGCTTCTTTTGCTCCCATTCCACCAATCTTGTTGTACAGTGTCTTGATGCTTATCCCCAACTCATGAGACGCAGCGGTCTTATTGCCTTGGTGACGATCAATCGCATCCTCAATCATTCTTGCTTCCATTTCCTTGAGCGTGATTGCCGATGTCGAATGCAGAGGGATCGTTTCTACAGCTCGTCCAAACTGGCTGGGCAAGTGGCACGATTGGATCGGCAGGGCATCGCACATTACCGACGCATGTTCGATCACATTGGCCAACTCTCTAACATTTCCTGGCCAAGGGTGAGACACTAATTGTTGCATCACTTGGGGAGAAATCGGCTTTTCACAATGCTCGGATAACGGGCGAAATCGTTTAAATAATTCAGCGGCCAGTTTGGGGATGTCGCTGGTGCGTTCACGCAACGCTGGGACATGAATTTCGAAGGTATTGATTCGGTACATCAAGTCTTCGCGGAAGTCACCTTCGCTAACCATTCGAGGCAGATTCCGATGGGTTGCACAAAGGATCCTGCAATCTACTTTGCGAGATTCCGCATCACCCACCCGTCGAATTTCACCCGATTCCAAGACACGCAATAGCTTCGCCTGCATCGACTTCGGTAATTCACCGATTTCATCTAAGAACAACGTCCCGCCATGAGCAACTTCAAACAAACCTAGGCGGTCACTATCAGCGCCAGTAAACGATCCTTTCAAGTGCCCAAACAATTCGCTTTCAATTAGATTTTCAGGAAGGGCTCCACAGTTGACCGCCACAAAGGCTTGCGCTGACCTTTGGCTATGATGATGGACCGATCGGGCAACGAGTTCTTTCCCCGTTCCCGTTTCGCCTAAGATAAGGACGGTCGAATTTGTCGGGGCCACTCGCTGTATAATACGGCGTAGATCTTCCATCGTAGGGTGCTCGCCTACCAACTGGCGCTGGCGGCTAGTGCCTTGCGATTCAATCTGCCGTTCCAATTTCTTACACTGATTCACAAGAGCTCGCTTGTCAGCAACTCGCAACAACGACGCCTCTAATTCCTTCAGCTTGCAAGGCTTCTCTAGGAAATCGAACGCTCCTAGCCTCATTGCTTGCACTGAAACGTTCAAATCAGCATTGCCCGTCACCATGATGGGTTCGGTTTCAGGTGATTCTTGGCGCAGGCGTTGCATGAATTCTAACCCGTTCATGCCGGGCATATTTAAATCGATCAGCGCGCAATCAAATTGTTGGGTTCGCAAAGCTTCCAAGGCGGACGCTCCATCGGCAAACACAAAAACTTTGTGGCCGTAGCGAGGGATTTCGTCCAGCATGAATTCGCGAAGCTGCGGTTCGTCGTCCACACACATAACGCGAAGGGGTTCAAGCTGCGATCCGTTTGAGATTTTCTTGTTCATTTTTCACCAATGGCAAGGTGACCGTGATGGTCGATCCTTGGTTAACACCTTGACTGTAAGCTACGATCTGTCCCTGATGCTCTTCGATAATTCGATAGGTTATCGAAAGCCCTAGCCCTGTTCCTGATCCATCAACTCGTCTCGTAAAGAACGGTTCAAACAAATGGTCCTTGACTTCGGCATTCATGCCACAACCATCATCGCTGACCTTCAATAGAAAATTGCCCCCAACACTACTGAGTTCAACCCAGACGTTGCCCGTTTTTTCGATTGATTCCAAGGCATTGGTGATCAAGTTCAATACAACTTGCTTCATCTCTTGCGGGTTGACCATTCCATCGATGGTCCCGGTTGGATCAAAATGAATTTTTCGTCCAAAGTACTTCTTTAGCGGCCGTACCATTTCAATGACCGATTGAACCAATTCAACCATCTCGGTCGGCGATTTTTTCTTATTATCCAAACGTGAATAATCCAAAAGGCCCGAAGTGATTCCCTTGCACCGAAACGCTTCATCCTGAATCCGTCGAAGGTATCGCAAAACGGTATCGATCTCTTTTTTTCGGTCTACCTGATCCATCGACGTTGGATCATCTTGAAGCAAGTCCAAAAAGCGACTCTCAAGTGATTCGGCGCTCCACGCAATTGCTGCCAGGGGATTGTTGATCTCGTGGGCAAGGCCAGCCGCCATAAAACCGACACTAGCCATTTGTTCGCTGCGTAGCACTTCTTTGGTGCGTTGCCGCACCTGTTCATCCAATCCATTCTTGATCGATTGAAAATTTGCGGTCATTTCGTTCAAGGCGTTCGCAAGTTCCGCTACCTCACCGTCCACAAAGACGTTGATTCGGTAATCGTAGTCTCCCGAAGCAACTCGACGCGAACCACGAATGAGTTTCTCTAACGGACGAAAAATGCCTTTTCTCGCAACGTAAAACATGACAGCAAACGTGCCAAACGCAAAAAAAAGCATGATAAAACTGTACGCGTACCAAGCGTGA
>JBDNHU010000270.1:0-6519 GCA_041688615.1 Mariniblastus sp.
GGCCGCGGTTGCAGGGCAAAACCAACGATCGGACGAGAATAAACGTGCTGCGGTTCCAAGGACCCCGACGACTCCCTTGAAGACCCCTCCGAAGACTTCGGCGGTGAAGGTGAAGCGAGAACAGTCTGAAACAGTTGCCAAGCCCGACCAAGAGGACTCGCCGATTGTAAATGTTTCAACTGGTTCTGGTTCGAAACAGGCGGTAACGGAAAAACACTTATCTGAACAGCGTGTACTGGAAGATGATGTGCCAGGTGATCGCGGTTTGGGGATCCAGGAGAACCGTGTTCTTCGACCCGCGAAGTTGCCCATCAGTTACCGTAATTCAGTTTCAATTTCCGAAAAGCATTTAGCCGCCACGGGACCTTTAGGGATTGTGGTGCGCAGTGGAGTGACTGAAATTGAATATCAAGGGCAGAAGGTTTTGTTGCGAGATCAGCCAGTCTTGAAAAAATTCTACGGACTGCTGGCCTTTATCGTCTCTGTGGTATTCTTGGTTTTGGTGCTGGCGTGGTTGTCGTATAGGTCCAGTTAGCTTCGCAGTAGTGGTTCTTTAATTGTAGATTGGCGGGCCGGTTGGTGCGGCAGGTCCGCTGCAATTCCAGTAGAAGAACGAAAAAACGCTTCGTAAACTGATTGTTTTACGAAGCGTTTTTAGTAAATCGTTAGTGAACGAATCTATCTGGATTGGCGGGCAGCTTGCAATTAGCCTGCGTAGCGTCGGATTCGGTTATTGGGTTCTGCTGCCACTTCTTCTTCCCGAAGTCGATACATCATCATGTAGGCGTCTTCAACGGTATCTTCGTAAAAGTCTTTAAGCACAGTGACGGCTTGGAATCCGAAGCGACGAAAAAACAGCTGTGCTGCCAAATTAGTTTCGCGAACCTCCAAATTGATCTTGGTTCGTTGCTTTGGACGCAACTTGCCCATGACTTTGTCAATCAATTGGTTGCCCACACCGCGTCTACGATAATCGGGTCGCACGGCGACATTCAAAACGTGAAAGTCCGCCTTGCCCATTTCGTAAATAATGTAGCCAACGACTTCACCATCTAATTCTGCCACCATGCCAATGCAGTTGCGCTGCTGAAGACTGTTGATAAAGTCGTCGTGAGACCATGGGTACTCGAAACTTGCCGCTTCGATTTCTAGCACTTCAGGCATGTCGCGCCGTATTAGCCAACGGACATGCACTTCAATGCCTCGATTCCCTTCGAGTTTCATGTTACGCCTCCTACTGTGTATTCTTGTTATCAATCAAGTCGCCTTGATCGTTCCATTATCCGAGCTATCAAGAAGATGGTTTTCTGCAAATGCATTCCGTTGCGTTCGGCAGAGATGTAACATTATCAAATCATTAAGTTAATGCCAAGATGAACCCGAGTCTATCTAACCAGTAAACCCTCGGGCAAATTGATATTGACGCGGTACAAAAGAAAAAAATGCAATCATTTTTAGAAGCGAATGCTTGCTAGGCTGGTGACGGTTAGCCACTTCTATGCAAAGGACCACGGCCCAGTGAACTGAACTAGCCGCAATTATGCTTGCATACAAAGACCAAAAACAGGCAATCCTATCGCGGTGACTGCCTGCATCTAAATGTTCGACTTTATGATCAAAAGATTAAGTTCCAATAAACGGTAGCAGGTCAAGGTTGTGGTTTCGCAGTAACGCAGTGTTGTTGGATATGTTGGACGATACTGCCCACAATTATAAAATTCGCGATCTTCCCAGTCACAAGACGCGGCACCGATCAGGTTTAGGTTTGTCTTGGCGGTTGCGCAAACGGCGGTACGCCAGAAACTTTGACGAAACGGCAAATTGCGAGTGCAAATTGCGAGTACAAATTGCAAACGCGTGTGAGTTGCTAGGATTGAAACTCAAGTATCGCGTTTAGCCACCGCAACCGCCGCAGCCTCCCCCGCCGCCCCCACAACCTCCACCACCGGCGTCTCCGTCAGAACCGGAGTTCATGAAGTAGGAAGTGTCGCTGTAGGCGTAAGTTTTGTCCGATCGTAACAGGTCATTGATCGGTCCTAATTGAGATATGCCAGCAATGGCTGTGATACCAAAAAGCGCAGTTCCCAGCGAGAATTCTCCAGGATTGGCCGTGTCAAGGTCCGCAATAGCGAACTGTTTCTTGTGCATTGTTGTTCGCAGATACGCAAGCACGCGTTGACCCAAGCGAGTCAGTCGCGGAAGTTGCATCATCCACAAGGTCAAAGCGGCGGCGATGAGTGTCATGAAGATTAGGAATCCGATCGGTTTGCCGCGTGATGAACCGATGAACATTTTGCTAATCACTAGCGAGAAGACTGGCAACATCACGCATAACAGTGCGAGGCGGGGAATTAGGAATGAGCCAAAACTTTCCAGCATTTTTTGACTTCGCAGGCGGTTGGACAGGATTACGACTTCGCTGCTAAGTCCCTTGCGAATTTCAAGGATCGAACAGCCTTCACCGCTGGACACCAAACCATGGATCGATCGCTTTAATGGATCGGATTCAACTAGTTGACTTGGATCCGATTGGATGACGCCACTGACGGTCTGCACTTGAATTTGATTGTCGCGTTGCATTTGAATTAGCGCAAGATTCACAGGACCCTTGGGACCGTCGACCATGTAAGCGACTTCGTACGGACTTAATCTGGCGACCGTTTTTTGGAAGTCGTGTTCTGATAATTGGCCCGACGCGCGGGTCAGATACTTTGCGACAAGTGCAACCACCAAACTGACTACAAATGACAAGGAGAAGAAAGTTAAGGAATCTGCGGCTACAAAGTCCAGCGGATTCCAAGCTTGCGACAACGGAGCAGTAATTTGGAATGTCATGATGGCATCCACTTTCTGCGAAACTAATGTCTCGCCTTTTGCCAAAACTATGTTGCGTTCAATAATTTTTAATTCCATCGATTCGCTAAGAATTGTAACCAATTGGGCAGTCGGATGACCAAATTTCTTGATAAATTGATTCGTCTGAAGTTAATGTCCTCGCCGAACCTAATGTCGTTTTCTGGCCAGATATCTTGGGGAGTCGTTTCGTCAAACAGTTCCAAATAACGATCTTTTGTTTTCTGGTACCAATCGGAATACTTGTCGCCCTCGACTTGGCCACCTTGCGTCGGACCGTGGTGCAGCGGACGACCCGCGATCTTGACACAAAATTCATCCCAGTAAGATCTTGTGTATAGCAAATGTAAGTGCCATGCCTGGTCCACTTGGTCCGAAGGCGTTACCGGATGGCCGGCTTCCAGCATCAGGAACAGGAACCTCTTGTATTGCTCGACGACTCGGCGAGCGAACGCATAATCCCAGCCGTTTTCTCGCGCTAATCGCTTTTCAAAAGTTAACGCGTTGGTCGGTGCAGTAATTTGAAATGATCGAATTTTTTCGAACAACTCCTTCTGGCGATCATCCATTGTATAGCCTTCTGAATTGATTACCTAGCGTTTGAATTCGATGGGACTAAATGGAAATGTCACGGTCAAAATTTGATCAAGTCTGGACAACGTTTAAGTGGATGGATCGCTGGATCTGGGATCATGCTGCGAAGAATGTGTGCCCAATAGTCGCTGTTCTAGTTCGCTGGAGGTTGATGTCAGGCCACCATTGACGGGTAGACAATGACCGTTGATAAACGAAGAAGTCGGCGACGCCAAGTAAGCGATAGCCGCCGCGACATCTTCGGGTTGCCCCCAGCGTTTCATGGTCGATTGTTGACTGACCAATTCTGTCCACTTGGGATCAGTCTGCTGCCCCCATTGCGTTTGTATCCATCCGGGGGCAACGCAATTGAAGCGGATGCGCGGAGCGTAGGTTTTGGCCAGCGACGTGGTCAGTGCCATAATCGCACCTTTGGTGCATGAAAATATTTGACCACTGTCACCCGGGATCCCTGTGACCGCTTGATCCCAACCTATGTTGATCACTGATGGAATCGAATCGCCATCGGCGCTGTTTTGTGACAGCATCCTCGCAGCAACCGCTCGTGAGATCAACAAGGTCGATCTGACGTCCACTTGGAACAGGTAATCAAGCTTTTCATGGAATTCCAGCTTCGATCGTTCACCCGTCAAGACATCACCGCCGGCGTTGTTTACCCAACAATCCACTCGATTACGCCAAGCAAAAGCTTCTGCAGAGAAACCGGTGAACTGGTCAGTGACAGCTAGAAAATCGCATTGGATTACCTTCGCCTGGCGACCCATTGCTTGGATTTGAGTAACCGTATGCTCGGCTTGATCGATTCTAGTGGCTGCGTGTACGACCACGTCGAAGCCATTTCGAGCCAGTTGGATCGCAGTCGCTTTTCCAATGCCGCTAGATGACCCTGTAACGACTGCGACAGGAGCTACAGTTTGGGTTGTGGTTGATTGGGGCATGGCAATCGATTGACGGTTAGGAAGTTGAGCCATGAAAAAAGACGAACCTTACAGATCCGCCTTTTTCATTGAACGCCTAATGGTAACAGATTACATTGAATCGTTGGTTCGCGCCGCAACATTTTGCTCGGCGTTAGATGGCGTTGGTAATTCATCTAGCAGTTGCACGGTTGATGCTTCTGAAGTTGTAAAGCGATTGACATCCGTTGATTTGGAATCCAATTTTGTATCAGGGGTCGCCGCGATTGACTGGTTTTCGATTTCGCTAGCCGATGGGACTCCTGCTTTATCTAAAGCTGCAGTGACATTCTCGAAACTGATCGTGCTTGCATTGAGCACAATTGGTTTGGTCGGATCAGCGGCGGTAAAGACGGCATAAATTGGAATTTGAACACCGCCGCCTAGGCTCTTCAAAAGATCATCAATCTCTTGGTTGTGATACGTTTTGTCAGCCACCATCGCGATAACATTTTTGTTGTTCAAGCGTTTGGTCATTTCTTCGTTATGCAGAACGACCCGTTCGAATACTTTGCAATTGGCACACCATTCGGCTGTGAAGTCAATGAATACCGTTTTAGGCTGCTCGCCTTTGGTATGGTGCTCAAGGGCCTGCAGCGAAAATGTTTCCCAATTGATTTCCGCTTGGTTTTCATTTCGCTCTGCCACCGGCCTGGAGGAACGTTCACTTAACTGTCGATCAACAAAAGTGTTCAAACGGTAGCTTTGCGAGCTTCGCAAATTCCAATCGTTCGCAAATGTATTATTGAAATTTCCACCTACGATCTTGTTCAATCCGTCGGTCAATTGCCAACCAAAGATAAAGTGGCTGGAAATAAGCACCACTGCAACCGCTGACGCCCAAGTGCCCAGCCAAGTGGTTGGTTTGGATAGAAAGGACAGTCGACCAACCAGCCAGCAACCAAACCACACGACCATTAGGAAACATAACGTCGGGAACAGGTATTCCATATCAATATACGAAAGGAAAAATGCTACAGTTCCCAACAAAACGAATCCCATCACCTGCTTGAATGTATTCATCCAAGGGCCAGGTTTGGGTAGAAAGGAAATGATTGGTGGGTAAATTGCAACCAGCAAATAGGGCAAGCCCATTCCAAGTCCCAGGAATGTGAAAACGACTAGTACAAGCCAGGCGGGTTTGTCCGCGCACCATGCCAGTGCCGTGGCCAGACCCGGCCCACTACATGGGGTCGCTAG
This sequence comes from Mariniblastus sp., assembly GCA_041688615.1. Classification (GTDB taxonomy): domain Bacteria; phylum Planctomycetota; class Planctomycetia; order Pirellulales; family Pirellulaceae; genus M30B19. Next base: position 5,604 of record JBDNHU010000270.1, read on the forward strand.
AATCGTTGTCACAATCCCCTTGAAGAATGTGCCAACCAAACCATCCTTCTGGTCTAGTTTGGTAGACTGAGTGCCTACGAAACTGGGCAGAACGATTTCCCAAACCTCAAGATAGCTAAGCGCCATCGAGAAAACGATCGCGGAAAACGTGATGTTGAAAAGCGTGCTACTAAACTGAGATCCCCAGCCGAAATCTTTCGACGAAATCAAGATCGCCAGCACCCAAAATACACTGAGCATGCCAAGCACATAAACCGAATTGAACGTTAGGGCTCGGAATCGGCTTTCCCCTGCTTGTTCCACTAGCGACAGAATTTTCAAACCGATCACTGGAAGCACGCAGGGCATGAAATTCAAAATGAATCCGCCCAACAATGCGATTCCCAGGATCGCTGGCAGCGAATACGTCTCTGACTGCTTGTACAATTCGGGCGTGATCGCTGAAATATCAAACGCCGGCGTCTCTTTATAGTTAGCGATATTTGTTTCCACGACCGGGACTCCGTCACCGTTTCTTCCCACAACCGCAACACCCAACGAAGCCAATAATTGCTGGGCCACTTCCGTCTTTGTGATGATGTCTTTGGTTGGATTGTTCGTTGTTTGCCAGTGCGCCGCGACCGAACCTGCCGCCTGAGTATCACCGATCGTTAGGGGGATTTGCCAACTTAGTCCAAAGGGCGGATCACAACTGTCACGACACGTTTGTGATTGCATGACGCCTGTAATGACAAAATTCCCAGTCGGTTGGTCCTGGGGCACTGTAAAGTTTATCTTCCAATCGACGACCCCTTCATGGATGGGTACGATTTCATCCAGGCCTTCCAAAACATTATCGTGAGGAATTTCACTTGGGACTGGCTTTGAAAATTCAAACGCGTCCAAATTGGTTGCTGTCTCAGAAACGGCAAGGACA
>JBDNHU010000030.1:0-5101 GCA_041688615.1 Mariniblastus sp.
ACAGCGATGATTCGAGACAGCGATGATTCGAGACAGCGATGATTCGTGAGTGCATTTGGCAGCGTGCCGGATCTTGCTTGCGGCATTCCCCTAGACTTGGGGAATAATGGCATTGGCTGCCAATGCCACATTGCTTGCCAATGGGGAAGTTTGGTATCGGTGAGGTGAAGCTAAAGTTTCAGTGGCAGTCGTGGTGGAAGTTGTGTAAAATTTGGACGGCCCGTCGGGGTCGTTGTGGTGGAACCACTGGGTCATCCAGGAATTTGGCAACCCGCACAACGGGCTAAGGAATTTTCTAATTTAAGAATCATCAACGAAGCTAATTGGAAGTTGAACTTGTTCTTGCAACATCGATCTGCCGGTTTGGCGTTTGCCCTGTTCGTTGTCACAGCCGCGAATATTTCGTTGGCTGATTTTGCTTGGGCTGACGGTGGCCAAGCGACTGGTGGGAAAGCGACTGGTGGGAAAGGGGTAACCAATCACCCCGCACAAGAATTGATTCGGCAGTACTGCTTTGACTGTCATGGCGCTGGCCAGACCGAGGGCAATATTTCTTTGGACGGTATCGGTGACTCGAATGGATCGGAGAGCGATCGCCAGCTTTGGTGGAAAGTTTTGAAGAATGTTCGCGCCGGTGTGATGCCGCCTCCAGGAATGGACCGCCCTACCGCCGAAGAACAGCTGGTGATCGGCAATTGGATCAAGTTCCAAGTCTTCGATATCGACGCCGCGAATTTAGATCCAGGCCGTCTACCGGTGCGACGTTTAAACCGAGCGGAATACGAAAACACGATCAACGATTTGATGGGGACTCGGATCGATGCCACACTGATCTTTCCGGCAGATGATTCGGGTCACGGATTTGATAACGTGGGCGATGCACTCTCGTTTTCGCCATTGTTGATGGAAAAGTATTTGGAAGCGGCGCGGATGGTTGTCGGTGAATCCGTTCCAACCGAAACGAAAATTGTGCCGCTGCAACTTTTTCGCACCGGCGACTTTGAATATGAAGATGGCCGTCGGGCAAACCGGGACCTGGATGGCAAACGTGAACATAAAGTCAATCGCGAATTCAAGGTAGAAGAAGCCGGCACGTTTCAAGTAGATGTCGGAATCAAATTGCATGGTTCCTTTGATTTTGATTCGGCCAAGTACAACGCGAAGTTCTTTATCGATGGTCAGGAGAAGTTTTCTCGCGAATACGGCTGGGATGAAGCGAAATTATTTGAATTTCATTACAACGAACCGTTGGAAGTGGGTAAGCATGATTTGAGTTATGAACTGACGCCGATTCAACCTGCTGCATCTGAAGAAGTGATTGGCAGCGCCGGCACGTTTGTTCGATTCGAGGTTGCGTGGTCACGAGTGGAAGGGCCGGTGGGGACAGCTCGGTTGGTTCATCCGCGGAACTACAAACGGTTCTTTGATCGCGAACGACCTCCTGAATCGCCCAAGGAACGTCGGGATTATGCGGCCCAAGTGCTTGGTCGTTTTGCGGACCAAGCGTATCGGTCTCCCGTTGGGCAAAGCACTTTGACGCGTTTGGTTGACTTGGCTGAAGTAGGGTATTCGTCGGAAGGTGTTTCCTTCGAGGCCGGAATTGCCAACGCGATGGTCGCCATTTTGACGTCTCCGCGATTCCTGTTTCACTTGGAGGCGACGCCAGATGTTCAAGTTGACTCCGTCGATCAAGCCATTGCGAATTTTGGATCGATCAATGAATTGGCACTCGCTTCTCGCCTGTCTTATTTCCTCTGGTCGACGCTGCCGGATGAAAAGCTAATCGAATTAGCGGAGCAAGGTCGATTGCGTGATCAGTTGCCGGACCAAGTAAGTCGAATGATGAAAGATCGTCGCAGTCGGCAATTATTGCAAAATTTTGTCGGGCAGTGGTTGCAGACTCGGGATGTGATTGAGAAGGACGTCGATCCTCTGATGATTGTGGGTGCTCGGGAAGAATACGAAGCGATGCAGGCAGATTTTCGTCCTGGATTTCGCCGCGGTCGTGCTGGACGTGACCCCAGTGATGAGGTTAGTCCGGAAGAGGAAAAACGTCGCGCCCGATTTTTTGAACTCAAGGAGATTTCGGAAAGTTTCAATGAAGACTTGCGGCGTGCGATGCAACGCGAAACCGAAATGTGTGTCGCGCACATCGTTCGGGAAGACTTAAGTTTGTTGGATTTGATTGATTGTGATTACACGTTCCTGAACCAGACTTTGGCGCGACATTACGGCATTGACGGCGTGCAGGGTCGAGAAATGCGGAAAGTTTCCTTGCCACCTGAAAGTCCGCGTGGAGGCGTTTTGACTCAGGCGTCGATGCTGTTGGTAACGTCCAACCCGACTCGGACGTCACCAGTCAAACGCGGTTTGTTTGTATTGCAGAATATTTTAGGCACACCCGCTCCACCGGCACCGCCGGGTATTCCTGCTTTGCAGGCAGCGGCGGAACAGTTGGGTGGTCGCGAACCAACGTTGCGAGAGTTGTTAGCGGTTCATCGTGATTCGGCGCTGTGTTCTTCGTGTCATTCAAGGATGGATCCGATTGGTTTAGCCTTGGAGAACTTTAACGCTTTGGGGCGATGGCGGAACGAAGAGAAAGGTGAAGCGATCGATCCAGCGGGCGAGTTGATCTCGGGTGAGAAATTTGCGGGCATTGTCGAACTGAAAAAAGTATTGCGTCAGAATCATTCCATTGAATTCTATCGCTGTGTCACCCAGAAGATGATGACGTATGCGTTAGGACGAGGTGTTGAATATTCGGATCAACACTCGATCGATTTGATCGTGGATGATTTGGTTGCCAACGACGGCAAGTTTAGCGTGTTGTTAAACGGCGTGATCAATTCGGTACCGTTTCAGAAACAGAGATTGACGCCGTGATTTATTGGTAGCGAAACTCGTGTAGAGTTTCGGTGCTCTCTAGCCTAGGCGAACGTTTCTATCGCACGCACCTTGATTTTGACCTCGAAGCGTACCTTTAAGTTTTTATCAGGGTAAAATCCCCACATCCCCGGCCCTTGTTCCTTACGAGGGCGAAGGGCGAGCAGAATGAAAGACGGCAACCATGCGACGAAACCAAAAACAGCAACGGTCTGATGCAAAATTAGATCGGCGGAAATTTCTGCAAGGCGTTGGGGTTGCTTTGGCATTGCCTACGCTGCCTTCGTTGCTTAAGGGTGCCCAATCGCAGACTTTGGTGGCTGGTGCAACCGGAGCGATAACCGCCAGTGGTGCGCCGCTGCGAATGGCGTTCATGTGTATTCCCAACGGTGTGCAACAGGAACATTGGTATCCGTCGGACAATTTTCAACTTAGCGAAACGCTAAAGCCACTCGAGGGTGTGAAGCAACATATTCAGGTGATTTCCGGATTGGATCATGTCAACGCCACTGCTGGTTTGGACGGACCTGGGGACCATGCCCGGGCAGGTGCAACGTTTTTGACTGGAATGCGAGCCCGAAAAACGGCCGGTGACGATATTCATGTGGGAATTTCCATCGACCAGATGGCGGCGCAGACGTTTGGCCATTTGACTCGGTTGCCCAGTTTGGAATTGACCTCGGATTTGATTCGTAATTCAGGCGAGTGCGACTCGGGATACGCGTGTGCCTATCAATATAATCTGGCTTGGAGTTCTCCCACGACGCCGGTGACCCCAGAGGGAAAGCCGCGACAGGTTTTCGAACGATTATTCGGCGCGGGTAAGCCAGAAGATCGTAAGAAGAATTATCTGCAGCGGCAGGCGTCTGATCGCAGCATACTGGATTTTGTGGCCGAAGAAAGTCGATCGATCAAGCGGCAGTTGGGTGCGTACGATAAACGGAAATTTGACGAATACACCGAAGTGGTTCGAGAGATGGAACGGCGACTGAAAACGGCAGAGAAATTCAGTGAACCGCCGAAGGTTCAAACCGCTACGCCAATGGCTAGCGTACCGACAGAATTTTCCGACTACATGGACCTGATGTACGATATGTTGCTACTGGCATTCCAAACCGATTCGACTCGGATTGGAACGCTGTTGCTATCCTACGATGGTAGCAACCGCACGTTTCCTTCGATTGGGATTTCCGAAGGCCATCACTACTTGACTCACAATATGCGAAAGGAAGCATACGCCAAGAAGGTTGCTAAGATCGATCAGTATTACATCCAGTCCTATGCGCGTTTTTTGCAGCGAATGAGCGAAACCGAAGATGTGGATGGACAATCGTTACTGCACAATTCGATGATCGTTTATGGTGGAGCGATCGCGGATGGCAACCGACATACTCATGAAAATCTACCAGTGATTTTGGCAGGGCATGGCGGCGGCGTGATCCAAGCAGGCCGCTATTTGAAAGTTCCGAAGCAGCCGATGTCCAACATGTTTGTCAATATGTTGAACACCTATGGCGTTGACATCGATCAGTTCGGGGATTCCAGTGGCCGCATGTCAGAATTAAGCTGAGCACTAAACTACTTAGCTTCGTAGTCTTGCCACATCCAAACCAAGGTGTCAGCCAGAGTTTGTTGGAAGACTTTGGAGTCGCAGTGGCCTGTGGCTTTACTGTAGATGAAGCGGTAGTCATAGCCTTTGGCTTTTAACGCATCGGCAGTGCGACGGTTGGCCATAACCCAATTATGATAGGTATCTTCGGCGTCGTTAGCACGAAGGTCACGCTGGGAAACGTGGGTGAAAATTCGCAGCGGTTTCTTCTCGCTGTTTTCGATTAATTTCAAGCTAGAGTGATATTCCCAAGCTCCCAGCGGATATTCTTTTTCGTCGGCGGCATCGTCGTCCTGTTGATCGACAAAAGTTCCCGAATAGGTAATCAGGCGACGGAACAGGTCGGGACGAAACCAACCCATCGTCAGCGCGGCGGCTCCGCCGGAACTGCAACCCATCGCTGCCCTGCCCCATGGATCTTTGGTAAAGGCGATGTTCGGATAAGCCGCTTTGATTTCAGCGTTGTTTAGTACCGCGGGTAGTACTTCGTTGTTGATAAACCGAGCCAGTCGGTCAGACATCGTGTCGTATTCCAAACCGCGTTGACTGCCCTTACTGTCATCACCACCGTTTTCAACCGCGATCGCAATGAAAGCGGGTAGTTTACGT
>JBDNHU010000271.1:0-15738 GCA_041688615.1 Mariniblastus sp.
GTGTCCAGAGATTCAAGGTGTCCAGAGATTCAAGGTGTCCAGAGATTCAAGGTGTCCAGAGATTCAAGGTGTCCAGAGATTCAAGGTGTCCAGAGATTCAAGGTGTCCAGAGATTCAAGGTGTCCAGAGATTCAAGCGTGGCCAGAGATTCAAGGTGTCCAGAGATTCAAGCGTGGCCTGGAAATTGGGTTTCCAAGCCAAAACGTGAGTTTGTTCGATTTTTTGGGATTTCAGAACGCTTGATCGGCGGTCGAAATGCTGGATGTTAGCCTTCTCCCGGCAAAGCGGTGCCCGATTCCGGCCCGGACGGAATTCCTGTCCGTCGTCGCGTTTTCACAGCACCAAGATTCAGGAGCAGGTGACTATTGCAACAGTTGGTTAATGACGTTTCCATGCACGTCGGTCAATCGACGGTCGATGCCATCGTGACGAACGGTAAGTTTCCGATGATCGATCCCAAGTAAGTGTAGGATCGTAGCGTGTATGTCATATACCTGGGTCGGATGGTTTCGATCGAGTGGTTTATAGCCCCATTGGTCGGACTGTCCATGAGTGACTCCGCCTTTGATTCCACCGCCACAAAGCCAGTTCGTGAATACGTAGGGGTTGTGGTCTCGTCCTTTGCTGCCCTGCGTGCTTGGCATGCGACCAAATTCGGTCGTCCAAAGGATTAGGGTGTCATCCAACATGCCACGTTGTTTCAAGTCCTTGATCAATGCCGCCGCACCTGTCGCCATGCCCAAGGCAAGTGGACCATGATCTCGCTTTAGGTCTTCGTGCGAATCCCAGTTGCGGCGGGGAAAGCTATTGTCATTACCAGACCATATCTGAACAAATCGAACACCACGTTCCAACAACCGTCGTGCGACCAGACACTTTCGCCCAAAGTAGTCGATTTCCTCGATCGGATTGATTTCTTTATCGAACTGAGCCTTGCCGTGATCCAATCCGTACATTCGCAAAATGTGTTTGGGTTCGTCCGAAAGGTTCAATGCTTCTGGTGCGCTTAATTGCATTTTCGCTGCCAATTCGTAACTACGGATCCTGGCCTCCAAACGCGAATCGCCTGGGCGCAATTGTTTGTGTTGTTCATTCAGTTGGGTTAGCAGCGCTAGTGCAGCCTTGTCACTGGCTGGCGTGACGAAGTTAGAATTAGCAGTCAAGTCTGCGATAGGGTCGGTACTGTTGGGGCGTATGATGGTGCCTTGGTGCTGCGTGGGAAGGAATGCTGAGCCCCAATTTTTCGGGCCGTTAGACGCGAAGCCTCGGTGGTCGGGCAACACTACAAAAGTGGGCAAGTTTTCATTGATGTTCCCCAGCGCGTAACTGATCCAACAGCCCATTCCGGGAAAGCCCGGTCGATCAAAGCCGGTCGCTTGCAAATATGTGGCCTGGCTATGCACACCCGTCTTGCCAACCAAGTTATGCACAAAAGACATTTCGTCAATTACATCGCCCAACGGTGCGACCACCTCACTTAAGTGTTTGCCAGATTGTCCATAGGGTGTGAACTTGAAAGGAGATTGCATCCAAGGTCCAAGTCCATTTTGAAATGTTTCGACGTGCTCGCCAAAATCAGATTCCTTGCCATTGTTCTTTTCCAAAGCGGGTTTGTAGTCGAACAAATCAATGTGACTTGCGGCCCCCGCCATAAACAACTGGACCACTCGCTTGGCTTTGGGTGGATGATGCAAGACCTTCACCACACCAGCGGAATCAAAGCTTGGTCCCTGAGCGAAGCTTCGGTCACCTTGCAGCATTCCTGCCAAAGCAATGCTGCCAAAGCCACTGCCTAATTGATTCAGGAATTTCCGCCGATTCGAAATGAAATTCATTAAAAGGGTCCATGCGTTGGTGGGTTTTACTTCATAGGGTAAGTGGCGGTCGGTTACCGACTTGAACGTGTTGAGAAATGACGAAGTGAACTACGTCAGAATCTCCAAGATCGGATTCCGTTGCTCGACACCCGAAAGCTTTAGGTCCAGCCCTTGAAACGGTATTGTCAGTTTGCGGTGATCGATGCCCAGTGCGTGCAGGATCGTTGCGTGCAGATCGTTGACATGAACGGGGTTCTCAACAACATTGTAACCGAATTCGTCGGTTGTCCCGTAAACCGTACCACCTTTGACACCACCCCCTGCCATAAAGATTGAAAAGCAGCGCGGGTGGTGATCGCGACCGTAGGTTTTTTCGGTAAACTGACCTTGGCAATAAACTGTCCGCCCGAATTCGCCGCCCCAAATTACCAACGTGTCGTCTAGCAGGCCTCGTTCCTGCAAATCGCTGATCAGTGCAGCAGAGGGCTGGTCGGTATCTAGGCATTGTTTTGACATGTGGCTGGGCAAGTTGTCGTGCTGATCCCATCCCATGTGAAATAGTTGAACGAAGCGAACATCCCGTTCAATCATTCTTCTAGCCAACAAACAATTTCTAGCGTAGGTGCCAGGCTTATGGACTTCGGGACCATATTTTTCTAGAACCGATGCTGGTTCGTCACTTAAATCCATCAAGTCGGGAACTGCTGTTTGCATGCGGAACGCAAGTTCGTATTGTTTGATCCTGGTGGCAACCTCCGAATCCATCGTCCGAGCAAGCGTTTGCTGATTAAGCGTCTGCAAGTCGTCAAGCATGCGACGTCGAATTTCCGGTGGGCAACCAGCGGGGTTGGACAGATAGAGAATTGGCTCGGCTGCACTGCGCAGTTTTACACCTTGATGCTTGCCCGGTAGAACTCCACTGCCCCAAAGTCGATCGTAAAGCGGTTGTCCGGCGGCTCGACCCGTCCCGCGAGAAACCATCACCATGTAATCGGGCAGGTTTTGATTCATACTGCCCAACCCATAGGCCACCCAAGCACCCATGCTGGGCCGACCCGCCAACTGAGAACCTGTTTGAAAAAAGGTGATGGCTGGATCGTGGTTAATGGCTTCGGTGTGCATGGTCCGAATGACACAGCCTTTGTCAACGACCTGCCCTAAATGAGGTAACAAATCACTGACCCAAGTACCCGATTCCCCCTTTTGTTTAAAGTCGAACATCGAAGGTGCGATCGGGAAGCTAGACTGACCTGAAGTCATTCCAGTCAAACGCTGTCCATTGCGAATCGTGGCAGGAAGTTCAGTTTTTGCCAACTTGCGCAGACCTGGCTTATAGTCAAACGTCTCGTACTGGGAAGGTGCGCCCGATTGAAACAAGTAGATGACTCGTTTGGCCGTAGGTTTATGGTGGGGCAGTCCCGGTAGGCCACCGGACGGCTCCGAAGCGTTTCGCAATCCAGTGTCGTTGTTCACCCAGTTCGCTTGCGCGGCCGTTAATGGGTTGAATCCAAGTGAAGCCGCGGCGATCGAGCCTAAGCTGATTCCAGATGACTTCAAAAATACTCGGCGATTATTGCGGATAGATTCATCGTGCAGATTCATCGTCTATTCCTTTGTAATGACTTCATCAAGATTCAGCAGGATCGAAGCCACGGACGTCATTGCGGCCAATTGCGTGGTGGATAAGCTGGTATCACTTTTGGATTCGCCAATTTTGGTTAAGGCTTCCGCTTGGTCGGGGTTCGCCTGATAGTAGGTTAAGTACTGTTGATAGCCGTTGGTCAAGGTATCAAGTTCTATGATCGTAGGTTTACGCAGTACTGTACTTTGAAAGCCAAATTCAATGGCCTGGGCAACGGAATTCTCTTGGGCAACCTGCGCTGCGTTGGGTTTATTTTGGGCGGCTTGGTGAAGCATTTGCTGCGCCAGATTTCGGGCTGCTTCCACGTAAGTTACATCATTCAAGAGAGCCAAAGACTGTAGCGGAGTATTGGTAATTGAGCGTTTAACTTGGCATATTTCCCAGCTTGGCGCATCAAAGCTTGCAACCGTCGGGTGCGAAACTGTCCGCTTGCGGTAAGTGTAAAGGCTTCGGCGATAAAGGTCGGGTCCGACTTCGTGCTTGTAAGGTCCATCGTTGGCACCACCAGCCAATTCTTCCCAAAGACCGTCCGGTTGATAAGGCCGAACCGAAGGGCCTCCCATTTTGTTTTGCAACAGGCCTGAAATCGAAAGTGCCAAGTCCCGAATCTGTTCACCGCCTAGACGGTGCCTTGGCCCTCGCGCCAGCCATTGATTGGCGGGGTCCAACGCTGCAAATTCTTCCGTCAAGTTCGAACTTTGTTGATAGGTGGCACTGGACATGATTTGCTTGTGTAAGCGTTTGAGGTCCCAACCCGATTTGCGAAAATCATCGGCCAGCCAATCCAGCAATTCTGGGTGAGTCGGAGGTGCGCCCTGCCTGCCAAAATTGTCGACCGACTCCACTAGGCCGCGTTTGAAAAATTTGTACCAAGCTCGGTTGACCGCGATTCTTGCAACCAGTGGATTTCGTTCATCCACCATCCATCTTGCAAGTCCCAGGCGATTATTGGGTTGTTGGGCTGTTAGTTGAGGTAACGCTTTTGGAATTGCCGGCCAAAGTGGTTCGCTGGTTTCTGGTTGATCATATTGGCCCCGTCGTAACAAGTAAGTCTCGCGATATTCGGGGCGATCTCGCATGATCATTGTGGTCTGCTGTTGAGACTTTTGTTTGTCGATTTCGACTTGCAGTTCGCCTATCTTCTGAGTGATCGATTGATGTTCGAGCGAGTTGATAAATTGAGTCGCAACCTCTTGAGCCGCGGAATAATCTTGGGACGGTTGGGGCAAGTTAGAATCGTAGTTAGCAACGACCGCATGTTTCATGGAGCGGACGATATGATCATCTGAAAGCAGTTGATCATAGAGGCGGAAATCAGCCAATTGTCCGGAAAATAGTTCCGACTGGGAACGTTGTCCAATTTTGAAGAGAACCTTTGGGCTGATGGGTCCGTTCAACGCGTCAATATCCACTTCGACATTGACTTTTTTACCATTAAAATAGAGTTTGTAGCCACTCGCTTTGCCAGCACCGTCGTAAGTAGCTGTAATGAAAGTCCATTGGTCTTTCGGCAAACTCACTTTTGAAATGACGGCGATTGCATCGGTGCGCCATTGACTGATCAAGTGGATTTTGACTCGACCGTCACCCAAGATGATCCCATCCACACCGCGATACGCGTCCGATTCATCCATTTGCCCGAAAATGGCACCCCGTGAATCACCGGTTATCCAAGCCGACCAACTAAAGGCTTGATCATTCTTAAAAAGAAAATCAGGCGGCGAAGGCAAGGCAACGGAGTCTGGCTGTCCGGTAAGTTGCAAGCTGGGGCCAGCCGGAGACATGCCCAGCGTCTTGACTTCTGGAGTGAGCTTGGCGACGAAAATGGGCGATGGAAGACTGTCCTGCCCCGCCGTACTATTTTGGCTTCGCCATTGATTCAACAGTTCTGTGGTGGAAGTGGCGGCAGGCGTTATCTTGGCTTTCAATCCCGCGATCCGCGATTGCAATTGTTCCAGAGCCGCGATTTGAGTGGCAGTGGGGACGGATAGCAACGGTTCAGTATTGCCGCGACGTTCGTTGTAAACGCCTTTTTCGTCCACGTTGTTGAAGAAAGCGTAGAACTGGTAAAATTCTTTTTGAGAAATCGGGTCATATTTATGGTCGTGACAACGAGCGCAGCCCAGGGTCAAACCCAAGAACGAGGCCGCCGTAGTTTCAACTCGGTCAATGCAGTTTTCGACTTGCCACTCTTCTTCTATCGAACCGCCTTCGGTGACCGAGCGATTGTTGCGATTAAAGCCGGTGGCGATCATTTGGTCGTTGGACGGCGCAGGCAGCAAGTCGCCTGCAATCTGTTGAATAATGAATTGGTCGTACGATAAATTTTGGTTGAATGCGTTAATGACCCAGTCACGCCATGGCCACATACTGCGATAGAAGTCATTTTGATATCCATTGGTGTCGGCAAATCTGGCGGCATCTAACCAGCTGACCGCCATCTGTTCACCATACTGTGGCGAGGCCAGCAATTCATCGATAACTTTTTCAAAAGCTACGGGTCGAGTGTCATTTACAAACGCTTGCACCTGTTCAAACGTGGGTGGAAGCCCGATTAGATCGAGATAGGCTCGGCGAATCAGCGTATGTTTTTCTGCCGTGGGAGAAGGTTGCAGACCGGCCGCCTGGATTGAACGATAAATGAAGCGGTCAATTTCATTTTTCGCACCGGCACCGTCTGCAAACTGAACTACTTTGGGAAGTTCCTGTTTGCTGATGGGGTCAAACGCCCAGTGTTGTTGCCAAGGTGCGCCTTGGTTGATCCATTTTCGAAGAGTTTCAATTTCCGTAGGCGTCAACGAGTGTCCTGATTCGGGTGGCGGCATCACGGACTGTACATCCGTGCTGAGAATGCGAACCATGAGTTCACTATTGTCGGCGTCTCCCGCAGTTATGGCTTGACCCTTGGCGGAATCTTCTTGGTCGAGTCGCAGTTCCGCTTCGCGATGTGTTGAATCGGGACCGTGACAGGCGTAACACTTCTTCGCCAGTATGGGTTGGATTTGTTGACGAAAATTAATGTCCTGGCCCCAAGCCACCGCGGTGAAACCGTTGAATAGAAATTCATTACAAGTGATGCACGCAAGCAACACAAATAGGGAAATGCGATTCTCTTTCGCTGCCAAGACGCATCGCACCGCGTAAAACCATACGTTGGGCCTGCACGATACGTTGGGCCTGCACGGTACGTTGGGCCTGCACGATACGTTGGATCTGCCTGAGGTGACGTCGGAAGTCATCTTAAGTTTCCTGGCGGGATGGGATCGGAGAACTTGGAAGGGTCAAAAGATTGTTATTCTAACACATGATGCTAACAAGGGTGGTTGTCGGTACAAATAATTCGTCGCCCAAGCAACCTCACCGTTCCCACTTTTCAGCAGGTAAATTCAGCGGCGGAGAAATTTAACAAGGCAGGTTTTATTGATTCAAGTCCTTGAAGAACGCGTCCGGGCTCAGTTTTCAAAGCCAAGCCAAGCCAAGCGTCAAGCCAAGCCAAGCGTCAAGCCAAGCCAAGCGTCAAGCCAAGCGTCAAGGCAAGGGTCAAGGCAAGGGTCAAGGCAAAAGTTTGTTAGCGACGCTAGACCCTGTGTGGGAAAGTCAATCAACGGCAGCAGGAAGAAACATGATTGTTCGCGTGCGGACTATCGCTTCCAGCGAACCAATGAACCGGTGAATAGCTGTGCGTAGAGTCGCTGTACGGCCAGCATGCCTTTGGGTTTCCCCAAATCGTCCGTGATCAGCGCCAAATCCGCGTGTTCACGTCGCATTTGGATCAGCGATCGGCCAACCGACTGCTTGCCCGAAACGATGGCGAACGGATGGTAGGAAACGATCTTGTCGGCGTCATCTTTCAGGAGGATCTCTTCAATACTGACGTAACCAATCAAGACGGCATTCTTGTCCGCGATTGGAATATTGGTCAACCGGTTCTTGTTTGCGATTTGAATCGCTTTGCCAACGGTGGACCCTTCTGTCACGTAAATGACTCGCGGCAACGGGATCGAGATCGGATCGAGTGATTTGTCTACCAGGTCGAAAAAGTTTTGTGCCAATTGTAATTGGACAGGTTCCAAAATGCCTAGGTTATGTCCCTCTCGCAGTACGTTGAGCAGTTCCTTTCTGGCCAAACGCGAGCGAATTTGTTCGGGACTCTTTCCCAAGAAGAATTCTAGAATTCGGCTCAAGCCCCAAAGCACCACCGCCGCTGGAGTGAACAAAAGATTGAACAGTGCCAGTACCGGTGCCACCCATCTTATCAAACGATTGGGTGCCTGTAGAAATAGATTCTTTGGAAGCGATTCGCCATAAACGAATAGAACGGGCGTTAGCAGGACTGGAGCCAAAAATTCAATCCACTGAGCGTCACTGGCAAAAACATTCTTGACCAATAAAACAATCGACAAACTAACCAAGTAGTTGGCCAAATTATTGCCAATCAGAATATTCGCCACAAAGACCGACGGGTTGTTTGCCCACCACAGAAGCAAGCGAGAAAGACGATCGCCAGCTTTTCCGTCCAACACCCAGCGGACGCGTGTGGCACGATAAAACCCCGTTTCGCTGCCGCTGAATAGTCCGCTAAGACAAATTCCTGAAATTAGCAATGCAAGAGCGTAATACAACTTAACGTCCCTCGCTTACTAGTTTGGTAACTCGCACTAGCATTCGACCACGGTTGGGAGCCTCGAGGACCATGAATTCAACACCGCCCCATTGGCAGGCATCGCCTTTATGAGCCAACCGCTGAAGTGCTTCTTGAATGACTCCCCGAATCGTAACATTTCGACTCTCGGGCAATTTGACATTCAGTTCCCGTTCTAGCATTCGCAAGCTGGTCACGCCAGATACGATCCACTGATTGTCGGATTCCAGGCGAATACTGGGGTCGTCGGTCATGCCATCGATGCGGTCCCGTTCGGCGCTGGTTGTGAAAACGGTATCCAACAAATCATCCAGTGTTGCGACTCCGATCGTCTCACCATGTTCATTGATTACTGCGGCAACCTGGACTCGGCGATTGGACATTTTTTCCATGGCATGGGAAACCGGCGTGCACCATGGAACGTAAACAACGGGTTCTGCAATCAAGTCAATGCGCTGATTGGGTAGGCCCATGACACCGGGCAACCAGATCGCTTTGGCGACATCGTCACCATCATCGTCGGTGATCAAGACGTAACTGCCACTGAAGGCCTGTTTGCGCAAGTCGTCAAGCGTGACTGGAGGCTTGAAGAACTGGAAGCTGCCGCGTGGTCGCATCCATTCGTCGACTCGGGTTTCCGACAGTGAAACAATATTTTCCAGCGTGCGTTGTTCTTGTTCGTTTAGGGTCGCATCTTCACCGCTCATCTTGATTGCGCGTTCCAAATCCGCGACTTCCAAGTAAGGTTCGGGTGTGAAGCCTGGCCAAAGCAGACGCAAGGAAACCAAGTTGGTCATTGCCAGAATAGGTAATACGGGGTCCACTATTTTTAGAGCATAATGTAACGGCGCGACACACAAAGCGGCCATCCACTTGGGCTTAAGCACCGCGATACTTTTGGGCAGCATTTCACAAAAGAAAATTACCGTCAGTAAGCTGAGAACCGCAAATGCAAAAGCCACGCTTGAACCGAAGGCACTTTTTTCAAGCCGCAACGTGACCATCGAAGATAGGGCGAACGTTGCCATGTTGGTCAGCAAATTCCAGAACAAGATTCCGCTGAGGACTCGCTCAGGCAACCTTAATAACTCGGTTACTTGTACTTGCCGAAGATCGCCTCGAGCCAACTGCCGGAGGTCGCGTTCCTTCAAGTAAAACAGTGCTGCTTCGCTGGCGGAAAAGAATGCCGAAAACAGCATCAAAACCAGCATGACGGCAATGAAAGGGACCAGCGGCCAAATTTCACTCATCGTCACTGCTCTTGGGTGTGACGGTCGAGAAACTGAATTCGCTTAACGCCGGCATTATCATCGCTGTGATGGCGAACGCAAAAATGGCGAACACCACCAGAAACACTGCCAGGTACTGCTTAAGCAACAGACTGGTCAGTGAATAAAACATCCCGATGGGCATGAAAATTGATGCCGTAAAAAGGGCTGGGGAAGGATTGTGAGACCCCAATACCCAAAATAATCCGATTCCGCCGCCAACAATGAAAGCTAAGAACGACGCCAGTTGGCTATCGACATTTCCCGCGAACGAAACCAGCAAAAGCATGCAAGTCACCGTACCCAGAAACAAAAAGAACAGCGTGCCCAAGCTGGCAAGAATCGCTGGGCGGCTGGTTGGGAAACTGCGACCGCAGTGCAAACCCAGCATCGCGGCAAAAACATTCATGACCAGAAGACCGAAGGTCAAGAATAGCATGTTTTCGTTGGAAACCAGTTCAAACCACCACATCATCAAACATAAGACCAAGGGCAGCACGATTGAATCGAGCGTGATGAACAAAACGCCCGCCAATTTCCCAAACAGAAATTCGGAAGGGGAAAGATCTGTTACCAGTAGCAGGTCTAAACTTCGCCCATCGCGTTCGTTGGTGATCGAGGTGACACCCAGCGCGTTGACCAGCATCAGGCTGATGAACAAAAACGGGGCGACCACTTTAGTAATTGCCGGTAAGTAGATATTGCTTCCTGCAGTTGCCAATAACGCGGTTTCTGATTGGATCAGGAAAAAGGCGGTCGCGAAGACTGCGATCGCAATCAGCCAGTAGACCGCGCGAATCAATAGGATTCTACTTCCGTACGCCCACGTCATCATCTCCCGCCATAGGATCGGGTTGTCCCAGACATTGCGGCTAACTTGGGAAACGGTTCGAACCCTGGCATCGACATGGCCTTGGCGTTTTTGTTCGTTTACCGACCTATCTTTGCGATGTTCCAGATCGTACTGGGCTCCCCAAATACTGTCGTCTGCTTCCATGGTCTTTGCATTGGGGCGAAGTTCGCGACTTGCATTCCAGAATCGAACATTCCATATCGACAAACCATTGATCGAAGCAAAGCCAATCACGCCAACGACCAGAAAAGGGAGAACGGTGGCTGTATAGTTTTCGATCACTCGCGGGTCCACTGCGGCACTGACCGCCCGGAGTGGGTTGAACCACAGGCTAAATTCAGCGGCTGAATAACCCAACACATTGATATCCATGGACGCGACGGTTTCCCAGACGCCAATCCATGTGACGATACCCATTAAAGTTAAAGCCAAAGTTTGAAAAGACTTCTCTCTCCAAAATCCGACCATCGTGCCCCAGCTTCCGCCCACCAGAATGCTGATTGCTGTGACCGCAAAAGTCCAGAAAATCTGATAGAAACTAGTGCCGCCAAATAGAACGATCGCCATAAAGATCGGCAAAGCCAGCAACAGGTTGATCAAGCTAGGCAACAGGCTGCCAAACAGTCGTCCAAGCACTAGCTCTGAATTGTTCAAACGGGTTAGCAAAAGTAAAAGTAGAGTCTTTCGGTCTTTCTCCACCGCAACGCTGCTGGCTGCTTGGATCGCCGCCATGAAGGTTAGCAAAGCCAATTGAAGCGGCGCCAAAATGTTGAACAGAACAATTCCAAACTTGGCCATGTCGCCGATATTGCGAATCGACTGGGTTCCTGCGACTAGCAACCAACCGGTGTACATGAAGAAAAAAAGCGAGATGGGATAGAGCAGTCGTCCCATGAAGAACGATCGACGGCGAGGCGTGACGGCGGCTTCACGAAAGAATATCGGACCAACAAACACTTCGGTTTCCTTGAATTAATTCTTTATCCACGCTCGAATCAAACGGAACGTTGAACAAGTTCGTAAAATTCGGGTGGTGCGACCAACCTAACGGCTGGTATCGGCAAAATTTGAAAGGGTCTTACCCCTTCACCGCTCGTTTTCCAAATTCTGCACAAACAAAGCAGGCTCACACCTTCACAGCACCGACGTTGATCCAACCCACAGATCATAATCCAAAGGGGCGTTTGATCGTAGAGTCCCGTTGGTATCTAGATTGTCTCAACCATTGGGGATCTTGTGGGTTGCGGGAACCTTAGTCAGTGCACTTGCATGCCGAATGGCCAAATTGTCGCAGTTTGATACGTGTAAAGCCGTCGGTTTAAGTAGTATCCCCGCTGCCCGAAGAACTGCAAAAATTGGATTCAACATCCAAAAAAAACGTGATTCGGCAGCTTTTTTCGTGCCCAGCCAGGATGCTTTTGGCAGGTAAAACGCTGCTTTGCGTTCATTCTTTTGGCGAATCTAACCTCGATTTTGGGAGTGGAATTTTCTGGACCGCTGTTTGTTCTGACGGACGTTTTCAGAGGCTTTGGCCAAGTGGACTTAGGTTGGTCGAGATTGACTATCGAAAAATTTTCGTTTTGTGGTTAGATTAATCTTGTGAACCACCAACATCAAGTTCCTACGCTATCTCTTTGGACGCTTTGGTCAATGAACGAGATTATTCTTACTTTGCCGCATGTAAACGCCACTTTGAATGGCATTGCAACTTTGCTGCTGATCGCCGCGTTTGTTGCGATCATGCGGCGGAACATCCAGTTGCACAAAAATTTGATTTTGTCTGCCTTTGGGGTGTCGGCCGTCTTTTTGATTTGCTACCTCTTTTATCACTACAACGTTGGCAGTAAGAAATTTCCGGCAGACGATTATGCCAGCTACTTCTCCATTACGTATTACGTCATTTTGGCGACGCATGTGGTGTTGGCAATGTTCGTTCCGTTTCTAGCGGTATGGGCGATCTATTTGGGGTTGAAGGATCAACGCCAGAAACATCGCAAGGTTGTAAGGTGGGCGTTTCCAATCTGGTTGTACGTTTCAGTAACTGGAGTGCTGGTTTACTTCATGTTATACTGGTGGTTCCCTCCGATCGCCGTGGCCTGAGAAACTGGCGGAACGACAATGGTTCGGGGGGTTCGGGGGCTTGGGGTTGGAGGTTTCGGGGTTGGCTGGGCGCTGGCAAGTCACGGACGTTCATTTGCGTGGGATAGAACCGGCGGAGATTGGAAGTGAGTTCAGATTGGGAGGCCGATCGCCGTTTTTCTTTAGAAGCGGTTTAGATCCGGCCTGAGGCGTGAACTGTTCTGGAAAGAGATAATGTTGAAACAAGCCTACAGCAACAACTTAACGCACACATCTGGAGTGATTGAGTCGGCGAGATCCTGCGGCGACTGTAAAAGGGTCGATGGGGGACAGCTTCGGTTGCGGCGGTTGCAGTCTGGCGGCCGGCGGTTTAGGAGGTTTCCTCTAACACCTCGAACCCTCGGGATGCTTTGTGTTTTTCTCATCGCAACACTATTCTTAAGTCAGACGGCAGTTGCGTGTCCGACTTGCAAGGATACTTTGGGGCATCATGCGATCCAAATGCAACAAGGTTACGCGTTGAGTATTCTGTTCATGATCGCGGTTCCGTTTGGCATCCTATCTGCCTGGACGGTTGCCATTGTTCGTATGGTTAAAACGGCTCAAGGCACCGGTGAATCGCCGTTGCGGGCCGCCAATGGCAATCCCGCAAGGCTTCAGTAACCGACGGTCCGGATGTTCATTGCCGGGACGACGTTTGTGCCGTCAAATTTTCTTACCATCAAATTGTGCGCGGATAAATCTTGTTGATTACGCCCGCCATGCGGTTTACATGAGGGGAGCGGCCGTTTTTTGCGAAGTGCGTTGGTATAAAAAAATGCCCGCACCCAAAAGAGATGGATGCGGGCATTGTAGTGGTTAGGTATCTGGCTTTAGAGTTCTAGCTGACGCCTGAAGTGATGCCGGCCTCTTCATTGATTTGGCCAATCAATTCTGCAAGTACCTTGGCCGACTCTTCGTGTGGCACTTGGCAAGTACCAGCCGCGGTGTGGCCGCCACCATGGTACTTAAGGCAAAGGTCACCGACATCGGTTGTGCAACTGCGATCGAAAATCGATTTGCCGATGGTGAAGACGGTATTCTGTTGCATCTTGCCCCAAAGAACATGGATCGAAATGTTACACTGTGGGAACATCGAATAGATAATGAAACGATTGGTAGCGAAAATAGTTTCTTCGTTTCGCAAGTCCAAGACGACAAGGTTTCCGTGAACTGTAGAACATCTTTCGATTTGTTCTTTGGCCTTTATTTCGTGCTCGCGATACACGTTGACTCGTTCTTGCACGTCGGGTAACACTAGGATTTCTTCAATGGTGTGATCTTTGCAGAAGTAGATCAAGTCCATCATCAACTGATAGTTGGAAACCCGGAAATCATGGAAACGACCCAAGCCGGTTCTGGCGTCCATCAGGAAGGAAAGCAATTCCCAGCCAACGGGATTTAGCACTTCTTCTCGGTTAAATTTTGCGGCATCGGCCTTGTCGACCGCATCCATCATGTCTTCGCCAATCCCTGGAAATCGTTCCTTGCCACCGTAGTAGTCGTAGACGACTCTGGCGGCTGAATCAGCGCCTGGCAACAAGATGTAATCGTCCAGCACCAGACCATCGTTGCGAGCGACTTCGCTGGTATGATGATCGAAACACAGGTGGCATCCCTTGACATAAGGCAAGTTGGTTAGGATGTCGTTTTCGTTGACCTCCACCACTCCGTCCTGCATGTCTTTTGGGTGCACGAATTTGATGTCACCAAGGATTTTCATATCCTTGAGCAGAATGGCGCAAACGAGGCCATCAAAGTCGCTGCGAGTCAGTAGGCGGTACTTTTTTGCGGTTTCAGTCATGGATCATTGGCCTTGGGGCTAAGTCTTGCTTATGGCGGCGGACAAGCCAAACCAGTGTGGGCGGCTGGTAGAATTTCCAGCGAGGGCGTTTTCACCCCAGTCCTAGAGATATAGATTACGCAGACCTGATCGGCATGAAGGTCCAATGATTACGCCGGAAAGTTTTCTGTGTCTGGGCAGGTCTTTCCGATTATGCCTAAAATTCAGCTTTGCTTCCTAATAACGATGCCTATTTGTACAGGGACAAATCGTTACCCAGCGTAGGATTGCAACTGCGGTTGCCAAGCGAATGCAGTGTGTGCTTGTGCAGCCTTGCCGCAGTCTGTTTTTGGCAGAAATTATCGGATGCCCCAAGCATGACCGTTTGAGTGGAAGAGTGAGTTTTGCCCAGTTGAGATTTTCATGATTGAATCCACCAGATTGAATCAAGCGAATGATCGATCAATAGAAGTCCCCCAACGTATTAATTTTCGAGGATTTTTTAGGCTTTCGAATGTTACACCAGTATGCCGCGATTCCTTGGTACGTCGAGGCAACCGATTATGAACAGTTTCGAAGAAACGCATTGGATGCTGATGATTTTTTCGATTCGTTTTCGCAATGGGTTCAGGTGGCTTGTGAACATGAGCGTCGGGCCGAGTCGAACGGAGTGCCGATTATTAGAATTTGTATGCGTTGGCCCGAATTCGACCGATGGTGCCAAGGCTTCGGCGGGCAGAACGACGCCGCAGGTCGTTCGAGATTCGCTGATCAAAAGGCCAACCAAATTGTAAATGGTTGTAAATAATGGCCCTGTTTTGTGCGTTTTCTGAAAGACTCTCTCCTGAAAGGTCAAGTCGGTGCACTGTTGTTGGTTTCCCCAGGTGCCGGGTTAGCCGTTTCTGTTTTAGGCTTCTCGCGTTCCCCGCCGATGATCGCGTCGTCACCTAATTTTGATTCGATCAGCCGTATAATTTCAGTCATCGGTTTGCGATCAAACTTGAAGTCGTCCAACTTGAAAACGTTTGCGACGTTGTTCACCTGATAGGAAACCACCGCGATCCCTTTTTCGGCCCACTTCGTTTTATCGATTTTCTTAATGGAATCCAACGCAATCGCCTTCTTCCAGCTTGGCTTGATTTCGTTTTCGTTAGCCTGGACAAAGCTGCCTCTTGCAGCCAAATATTTTAACAGCATTGGCAGACCGATCACTGAACATAGAATGATCTGAGCATATTGTTGAGAGATGTCGTTTTCGATTTCTTCGACGGTCTTGGGAACGTAAGTCGACCACCCTTTTTCGGTTGCAATTTTTTGCCATTCAGTCGAGCGATCGGTGCTGCCCTTGAGTTCTACGTGGTAGATTTTGGCGGGTTCGAATTTAGGCGGATAGCCGATTAAGGCATCGTAAAGACAGTACGCGCTGTAGGCCGCACAACCGATGAAGATGTAAAGGAATCGGCGAAAGTATTTGTCGCAATAATCGGCTCGGATATTCATGATGCGTCGTTAGCCAAATGTTTGCAGGAAAATGGGTGCCGGGATTCACTAATCTCCAAATTCTAATTGATCTTTGGCGAACACCCAGTCGCGTTGCAAAAATTCATCGTTTCCA
>JBDNHU010000272.1:0-2444 GCA_041688615.1 Mariniblastus sp.
AACATAATCACAAAACAACCTTTGAACACCTGAGCCATACCTGGAAAATCCCGGGGGTTCGGGGGCTGGCCCCCGAGCGTATGCAACACCACACACTAATTACAAAAATATGTTGTCTCAAAGTCATTGACACATTCCGTTCGACGTCAAGAACATTCACGATCTTGCAAAAGCAAGGGAACTACTTAAGCGGCCACAAGCTGAAGCTGAAAAGGAGTAGCGAAGAAACGGCGGAGTGACCGTTGATAGGATACAAGATACAAGTGCCAGGGTACACGCAGCGGTTCCGGTTCTCGCATCACGCGAGGGTTGCAGTTCGCTGCCGACCAGCGTTGTCAGCAAGCTGACTTGTTTGGCCGAGCTGTTCAACTGCCAGAAACGCTTAATCAGTTTGGCAGCGATCGAAAAAGATTTTCAACTGCCACCAGCTAGTACGATTAACTCCAGCAACCGGCCGTCGTACTTGCGACCGTCAAGCCCGAGTGCTGCACGCCGAGGGAAAAAAGAACGCCGACAAGCGTTGCATTGAAGCTCAATTTCAGAACGATTGACCGGACCAAGCCGAGTCCAGAGTTGTCGCTGGGCAAAGCCCTTGACTTCGCAATCGTCCCCGCACCCAGGGCAAGGTTGAATGCCTTCGAAGTGTTGTTGATGTTGCTTGCTGGCGGTCGCTTCAAACTTCGCCGCTGCCAGTTGGGCGGCTTGGTATCCAGAGCGTTCGATCTGTTGAAACGTAACGTCTTTGGGAGGTCCAGTGGGGCCATATTCCTGAATCGATATCAGGTCCGCCCATTCGGCAAGCTTTTTTGAATCTAAGCGTTGACCGCCAATTCGGTAGTCGTTTCAGTCGCCTTGGAGATTGTACTTCCTTCCCTAATTCGTGCTAAACCTCCCAGCTTCGTGTCCAGGGCCAACACTCGTCTCTAATTTCAAGCCAAAAAACACCAGCCCCATCAAGAGCCAACATTAAGCTTCATGCACCCCTCCGCCTATTCACCTCTTGGATTGGTCTTGCCCTGTTTTTGGCATTTTCGTACCGTTGACCGGTCTGGGGTTAGGGCATGCTAGCAGGTTCTTAGGCTGAATTAGTCGCCGTCTGCTAACTACAATTGATCAACGGTTAGGACATTCTGATGCGGACAGTTTGGTTTCACGTGCATGTGCCCAAAGCGGGCGGTTCCACATTACGCCAATTGATGAATCGAAGCTTTGGCAAGGGCTACTACAATTCTGTTTCGTTGCTCGAGTCAAAACAATACACATGCGGCGATGTGCGTTCGATCGCCAGTTCGCAAACGTGGTTGGGTTGCATGTCGGATCACAAATTGTCTTTGGATTTACCCTTCGATTTTGAAGAAGCCAATGTTCAGGCCTTGGCGTTTGTTCGTGATCCAGTGGATCGATACGTCTCTCGATATTTTTATCATCGAAAAGCTGAAATTGACTGTGCGGCTAAGACCACTGAGTTCCGCGAATTTATCGATTATGAATTGGTTCAAGGGCATGTTGAACCGCAGGTGATGAGCCAGTTGCACTTCTTGACTTTGGGGCGCGCCAAAGATGACTTGACTTTCATTCAGGAAAAGCTGACCACAGATCAAATTTGTTTGTACCCTGTGGAACGGTTTGACGAAGCCGCCGTTTGTCTTGAGCAGCGGTTTGCTGATACCTTTCGCGATCTGTCTTATGTGCCGGTAAATCAGGCACGACGCGACCGGCAAGTGGCTGAAGAAGATCTGGACTTGGTTCGTGAAAAGGTGGCAGGTGACATTCCTTTGCATCAATTGGCCAATCAACGCCTTGAAGATGAAATTGATCGCTTGTTTTCCAGTCGTTATGAATTTGAATTTGCATTGCGGGATTATAAGGCCCGATGTGCTGTTAGGATCGACAACTTTAATCCTTCCTATTTGAAGCGGATGAACATCCCTGCCGCCGCCTAGGCGCAAATGGAATTTGAAACAAAAAAAGCCACGTTGCAGATTCACTTAGATTAGTGGTCTGAACGTGGCTATTTTTTTGGTGCAGCGACTCTTGTCAGCCAGTCTGCTTCAGCCAAGAAATATGGCTAGGGCTGCTGTTTGGCAGATGCTTGCGGGACTGGATTGAGCAGCACGAAATCCAGGGCCACCATGTAACCTTGGATCGCCTTAGGGTTTGCTCCTTTGATTTGCAGCGTCAACGAGTGTTTGCCTTTGGTTGCAGCCACTTTTCCAGTGGAAATCATGCCAGTTGTGATCACCGCGTTTGCACTGAAGCAATCGATAGGGTCACCTAGCAGTTGTTCATCCCAGTAAAGTTGCACGATGCCGTAGTCGACTGCCTTGGTCAGATTGACCAAGATTTCATATTCTCCTGGCTGTTGAACCTCAATTTCTAGGGACAGTTTGTCACCCGGTTTTCCCCCTGTCCACCACAAGTGATCATCACCACTCCATTTTTCG
>JBDNHU010000273.1:0-16689 GCA_041688615.1 Mariniblastus sp.
CAATTTAGAAATTTTCTGCTTGGCCTGCAGTTACCTTAGGTACACAAAAAAACCTTGGCGAATCAATCGTGTTGCCACGCATTCGCCAAGGTTTAACCGTTTCATTCGATCGGCACCCTCGCTAAAGCCACCAATTTATTCGACGCTCCCGTTCGAAACACTTTCGTCGTCCCGTAAAAATCTTCGGACAACCTCCAGAAT
This sequence comes from Mariniblastus sp., assembly GCA_041688615.1. Taxonomy (GTDB): domain Bacteria; phylum Planctomycetota; class Planctomycetia; order Pirellulales; family Pirellulaceae; genus M30B19. Next base: position 202 of record JBDNHU010000273.1, read on the forward strand.
CAACGAACCCACATCGATGGCTAAGAGTCAAGCTGACCGCTTCCAAGAGATCGTGTTCCGATTAACCTCGGACCAGCGAACCCATCTTGCTGGCATGGCCAGCTTGCCCGAACGAAACCATGCGATCGATGCAAACTTGCTTCATCGCTTCGCGAGCAGGCTTCATGTAATCACGAGGATCAAACTTCTCGGGGTGCTGCATCAAAACCTTGCGAATGGCCCCGGTGATGGCCAAGCGATTGTCGGTGTCGACGTTGATCTTGCGAACGCCCGAAGCAATGCCACGCTGAATTTCCTCTACCGGTACACCATAAGTTTGGCGAATCGATCCACCAAATTCGTTGATAATGTCTTGCAATTCCTGCGGCACGCTGCTGCTGCCGTGCATGACCAAGTGCGTGTTAGGCAGTAGTTTGTGAATCGCGTCGATTCGATCCATCGCCAATACGTCACCGTCAGGCTTACGAGTAAACTTGTAAGCGCCGTGGCTGGTACCGATCGCAACCGCCAACGCATCCACTTTGGTGGCTTCGACAAATCGAGCCGCTTCTTCTGGGTCGGTCAACAATTGAGCGTGCGATAACTTACCTTCGGCTCCGTGGCCATCTTCCGCTTCGCCCATGCCGCTTTCCAAAGAACCCAGGCAACCCAGTTCACCTTCAACACTGACACCACGGGCATGAGCCAATTCCACAACCTTCTTGGTCACAGCCACGTTGTAATCAAAGTCAGCAGGAGTCTTGCCATCTTCTTGTAATGATCCGTCCATCATCACCGAAGTGAATCCGTTATCGATGGCACTCATGCAAGTATCAGGGCTGTTGCCGTGATCTTGATGCATAACGATCGGAATGTGCGGATAAAGTTCAGCCGCCGCCAGCATCAAGTGACGCAAGTAATTGTCTTGCGAATACGATCGCGCACCGCGAGATGCTTGAACAATCACCGGCGAATCAGTCGCTTGGGCTGCTTCCATGATCGATTGAATTTGTTCCATGTTGTTGACATTGAACGCAGCAACACCAAAGTTATTTTCAGCAGCATAGTCCAGAACGACGCGAAGTGGGACTAAAGGCATTTCAGGCTCTCCTAGAGAGAATAAAGTATGCAGAGAATGAAGTATCGTTAAGTAACGAAGCTGCTGGACGCGGGCAGACCGACGATCGGAATCACGTACCAGGTTGAATCTTTGCGTCCAAACCTGCGCAGCAATGCAATGCCGGGCACTAAGCATTTAGGCCCGTCATTGGCACCCATTATTGCAAGATTTAGACTTCTCACAATGACACTTGATCAATACCAGACGGGACAACCACGCCCCAATCCAAACCCTTGTAGCTTTTTGCGGACTGGCGAACCCTGAACGCGCACCGGTCGCAAACTTGCCAGCAATCGCCTGACTAAGCAAATTTTCCAACCAGCCATTTGGCAGCGCACTCGATCGCTAGCTGCGACTGCCCAGATCCTTGCCTACAATCCCTTAAAGCAATTTAAGTGTCCCTAAAACTATCTCTAAGAAATACGATTCACCCAAAAGCAAACCAGCCCTGCGGATCACCCTTTCACTCCAATGGCCAAGTCGCGGCCGCGTCCGCCATCTAGCCAGGCACCTGTGAACTGCCCCAAGGCAGCAAGCATTCCAATTGCTCAAAGTCCACCCTTTCCTATCGCCCAAGTTGATTTCACGGAATTCTACTAGCAACCTGCAACCTGCAGCAAAAAATGCCAGCCGCCAACATTTCGCCAAACGCCACCGACTTGGTGAACCACTGGTCTTGCGACACGCCGTGTTTGCCCCCGAAATAAAGTCCAGCCAAGAATGCCAGCCAAGAATGCCAGCCAAGAATGTCGGCCATGCCAAGTAAGATTCGGGAGAGAGAATTTGAGGACAAAGATTCATGCACGCAAGTCAGTAAATCGGCGGCAGATAGCAACCGACGCTGGCATGATCAGAAAGTCGGCCTTCCTGTCTAGGAAAACCCTGCACTTGGAGGAAGCCCAGAGAAGAAGGCTTTCGGGAAGAAGGCTTTCGGGAAGAAGGCTTTCGGGAAGAAGGCTCTGGTGCAAAACAAGCCAGCGAATTGAGAAAATTCGACTGCCGTTTATAAAAAGGGTGGAAGAGGGGACTCGAACCCCCGACATCTAGAATCACAATCTAGCGCTCTAACCAACTGAGCTACATCCACCATCTGATTTAGCGAATCAAACTATTTCGCTGCCACTGCTGCCACTGCTGCCACTGCCGATTCACCTAAACAATTCAACAGCTACTTATCTGCCCCCGCGGGAATTCACCCGAGCCGATTCACCCATCCAACTGGATCACCGGCCGCTGCCCTGGATCACCGGCCGCTGCCCTGGATCACCGGCCGCTGCCCTGGATCACTGGCTTAAAGCTAAGGCAACTGACCTGCTTTCACAGATCTCATCAGCTTTCGCCCCGTGGGAAATTCTGCGAACTCGTGATTAAGCCAAAATTTAACCGTAGTTGGGTTGCCGGTCAACGGCTTAGAATACAGTTTTACGCGGTTGCTTCCCAGAAATCCTACCCGCAACGGTCCCAAGTCGCATCATCCACTCGACTATCCCGGGCCCGAACAATCGTTCGCACCCTGCACCATCGCTTGTAGAAGCTGAATTTCCCGCCAATCTAACTGGCCACCGCACCTCACGGCCGCAACCAGCGCTGACCCAGGGTTTTGTCGCAGCGGACTGGACGTCTTGGCCCGTCAACACAAACCAAGACCAGACACTAAGGTCAAATGTTCGCGGCGATACTGAATTTTCGTGAAGACCAGTCGACTTAACTTCAGGGTACAATGATGGGTTCACCCATCCAACCACGTTCAGCTTTATCAGGATTCCTTCGAGTGCCCTTGCCCGATTCCTTCGCGATTAGCCCTTTTGAACGATTGCAATTCTGGGAGACACAATCCGGTTCACCCAATCAAATTGTTGCTGTATTGGATCTCAAGGGTCAATTGAATCCCGAACTGCTGCTGGACGCGTTACACAAGGTTATAGCCCGCCACCCGCTTTTGACTTCCGTCCTGAAAACGAAAAACGAACGCCCACTTCACTGGCAAGTTACCGACCTTCGCAGTTTGCAAGCGAACTTCCACCCGGTCGCGGATGACGCGGCACCGCTTGCTGGTGACACCTTACCGCCTTTGCCCCCGATGCAATTGACCGACGGCATAGGTGTCCGCTTCAACGTCTGGCATAGCCCGTCGCGATGCCGTTGGATTTTACAGACGCACCATGCCAATTGTGACGGTGTGAGCGGCATTCAGCTTATTCGAGAACTGCTGAAAGTTTATCACTGGCTTTGCCAACAATCCAACGACGCACAATCCAACGACGCACAATCGGATTCACCCTTCCCGCTTCGCCCGCTGCAACCCGAACGCCTGCTTAATCGAGGTCGCTGGGTGCGTTGGGATTGGTATTCGCTTTGGAAGTTGCCCATCCAACTGATTGGTCTGTTTGGTGCTACGAAATTCCTGCTACGAAGTCCTGTCCAATTGACCGCCGCAACCTCACTGTCTTCCCAAACCGACCCCAGCAAGTCCCTTCCTAACCATTCGTTATCCGCCGATTCCAACTCATCCAAACCCGCTGGCAAAGACACCACTTCGAACCATGCCAACACTGTTACGGACGATGCTACCAGCGATCCAACGCTGCAACTTGCCTGCCAGCACGCACAGCTTTCGCTGTCTCAAACCAAACGTCTACGCGATTTATCTCGCGGTTGGAATGTTACCGTCAATTCACTTCTGCTTTCACACTGGCTGATTGCGTTAGACCATCTGCGACAGGACCAGCAACGTGTTGGACAAAGAGACTGGTATCGTTTGATGATCCCGGTTAACCAACGACAAGCATCTGACATTTCCTTGCCCGCGTGCAATCGCGTCAGCATCGTTTACATCGATCGGCGAACCAGCGAACTGGGCTTCCCCGAACGATTGACCGAGGGCATCAATTTCGAGATGCACGTGATGCGTCGCTTCGGTTTGACTCGTACGTTTCTATTTGCATTGGACGTCTTTGCTTGGGTGCCGGGCTTGTTTCGACTTCATTGTCGGCGAAAAAACTGTTGGGCCACCAGCTACGTTACCAATCTTGGACCCGCATTGGATCGGTTACAAACCCCGGTTGATGAAACAGGGCAAGCAAAAGTGGGCGGCCTTACCCTGGAATCCGTCCGCCTATTGCCGCCCCTGCGACATGGCACCCCCATCGCATTAGCGGTATGCCAATACGCCAAACGTCTTAGTTTTACCGTCCATTACCGCCCCGAAGTCATTTCCCAGAAACAGGCGGAATCGACCTTGAATCGATTCCTAAATCGTCTTCGGACCCTTTGACTTTCGCTGCACGCCTGTCTGAAAATCGGCGACCGATTTCGCTTCTCCCCCGGAATTCACTCGATGCCTAAACCACAACCACTCACCGCCAGCCAGTTAAACCCACTGCTCAACTCGGTTCCCAAGGTGGAACCCGTCGGCAAAGTTGCACTGGGTCAAACCAAACCCAACACTTTAGGCATTCCAGTCTGCTGGATCGCGGCGCTAACAATTCTGGCGGTCATCTTCCCTACCGCCAGTCAATGCAAAGCTGGACAAACCACCACATTACCTGGAACTGCACATAGCATTGCGACGCCAAAGCAGTCGCTTGGCTCCAACAATCCTGCGACACTAACCCAGTCCGCAAAGCCGCAACGACATCCTAATGTGGTCTTGTTCTTGGTCGACGACCTGGGCGTCATGGATGTCGGATGTTACGGCAGTCCCTTCCATCAGACGCCCAACATCGACGCCTTGGCCGGCCAAGGCATTCGCTTCACCGCAGCTTATGCAGCGGCTTCGGTTTGTTCGCCGACCCGCGCCAGTATCATGACGGGACAACATCCGGTCCGAGTCGACATCACCGATTGGATTCCTGGCAACCATTCCAATGGACGCATGCTGGAAACACCGCAAGATCGCTCATTCCTGCCTCTGGAACATACGACTTTGGCCGAAGCGTTTAAACAAGCCCAGTACAAGACTTTTTTCGCTGGAAAGTGGCATTTAGGCGGTGCCCAGTATGCCCCCGACAAACAGGGCTTTGACGTCTACTTTGATCCGCATCACAATCCTGAGAAAGGCCAGCCGGCCAATCAGCCAGTGGGCAACGATCGCCCACATGCATCACGAGTCCTGACCCAACAAGCGATCGATTTTATGCGGCAAGCAGACCAGCAACCGTTCTTTGCGATGATCTCCTATTTTGATGTGCACACCCCCATCATCCCTGAAAACGATTATCTGGCACACTATCAAAACGCAGCGAAACAGATTCCCGACGTGGAACCAATTCGGGAACATCAAGGAAAAAGCCGAGCGATCCAGAACAATCCACAGTATGCTTCGATGGTTAGCGCCGTCGACGAAAGTGTTGGCAAGGTCATGGACTATTTGACCAACGCCAACCAACGTGAAAATACGATCGTGGTTTTCTTTTCCGACAACGGCGGACTTTGCACGTTACGCAACCCGGGACCCACTTCGAATTTACCCTTGCGTAGCGGCAAAGGCTGGCTGTACGAAGGTGGCATTCGAGTCCCCATGATTGTGGCAGGCGTCTTAGGTTCAAAACCCGGGACAACCTGCCAAGTCCCCTTGGTTAGCACCGATCTTTATCCCACACTTCTGGCATTAGCCAATGTCCCATGCGACATGCAACAAGCCCAAGACGGTGCCGACCTGTCGCACGTCATTCAAGGAATAGCCGGCCAAAGTGAGCCCGCTGCGATCTATTGGCACTACCCGCACTATCACGGTTCTACCTGGACGCCCGGGGCTGCCATTCGCAGCGGTGACTGGAAACTGATCCATTTTTACGAATCGGGAGTCAGCGAACTCTACAACCTGAAGACTGATCCGGGCGAACAATCCAACTTAGCCCAACAACAGCCCCAAACCGCTACCAAGCTGTTAGCTAACTTGCAAGCCTGGCAGGACAGAATGGGCGCGAAAATACCCAAACCCTATCAACAGAAAGAATAGACCCCAACACACCTACACACCTACACACCTACACACCTACACATTTAATACCTACACATTTAACACCTACACATTTTACACCGCCGCCCTCAACAATCTTCAATCCAAAAGACAGCCCAGTAGACAGCCCAGTAGATAGCTTGCCGTGCAAATCAGCCCGGGTCCTAACACCTAGGCTCAACGACAGGCTGAACGCCAAGTTAAACGCTCGGCGATAAACGAAGTTGACCCCATGATTCAACCCCATGATTCAACCCCATGATTCAACCCCATGATTCAACGGACTTCTTATTCTTGCGTCTCTTGAGGAGGAAAAATTAAGTGTGGCAGATCGTTTATTGGCTGTAGCCGCACTTCAAAAGGAACCTCACCCATTGCCTTCTTGGCTTCTTCAACCTCGTCTTCCGTCATTTGGTCGTACAGCAAGACCAAAGTTTTCAATTGTCGCATCTGTTTTACTTGCCTCAACCGGGCTGGCGTCAGTCCCGACGGATTGATCGCTACTTTGTCTACTCTTTTGCCGGTACAGATTTCTGCCCAGCCAAGCGGTGTGATCTCCCCATCAATAACGATCGCTTCCAAATTCGGGCAATTGGATTCCAATTGCCCAATCGTACCCCGGTTCAAGTTGACCGCCGACAAACCCGCGTATGTGCTCACCACCAAAAGCCGCAACGACGTCAGTTCTGGGAAGTTTTCGTTATTGAAATTAGTTAAATCGAATTGTCTATCCATTCCAGCCAGCCATTGCAATTCAACGTTGTCAGTGGATTCCAGAAAGTTGGTCGATGAAGAATTGAAACCCTTCATCCGAACGCCTACTATCTGGCCATCGTTGTTCGTCTGAAACATGAATCCATTACAGTTGGGTGGCAATTGTCCTGAACTAGCGGACAAAGCGAACCTGGATTTCCATGTCAACAAAGCGGCCACACGCAGCGCATCTGAATTCGTGCCTAAATCAATAAAAGGGCGAAACTTAACCGGCAACTTACGCAACTGGGCCGCTAATTGATCGGGGCTCTCGCAGGTCAAACGAAACGAATTTCCTTGCAATAAAAACTGTCCAAACAGTTCCGGCGATTCGACCGCACAATCCAATCCCTTCAACCTTAAGCTCATGACTTCGGGCAGTTCCATCGAAAGCAACTGCTCAATTGACACCTCGCAATTTTTAAGATCGAAATGTCGAAACCTTCGGCGAAGGCCTTGAAAGTCACCTTTGAATTGACAATTCTCAAATTGCAAATCTGAAACTCCAGGCGGAATCAGGCTCAACTCATTTGAATTGACCACGCCGCCGACAACTTTTAGGTGACGAGTCGCAAACGCCTTAGGCAGACTGGAAATTGGCAGCGATTGTTGATCGATGCTAGTCCATCCGAAGGAGCCGATATTTAGTTCCGACAGTGTACGTGCAGGGAAATTTCTAACGACATTGGCCGCTATCGGCAGGGTCGCTAACTGTGATTCGATGCTAGGCCATGTCGCATCATCGACCATCTCTTGGGTGACACAGACGAACACTAAACCATTCGTGTCAATCGTTACAAGAGAATTTCGTAAATCCCGTCCACTATTGCCATTTTCAAGGTCTTCAAAGCTGGTCCGACTGTGGTTTAAGCCCGATAGTCGCACAACCAATTGGGAACTAATCCAGGCATTTTGGTCTGCCAACAACAACGTTGTAAGATTCCAATTCGATCGCGTCAGACTTTGACCAAAAGTAAAAGCTAACAGCATAATCAACAACGTCGCTAAACGAATTGCCAGTCCCGACCCACTTTGGGTCCGTAATCCGGAAACTGATGCTGCGGGTTCGACTTCCTCCTTAAGTTTCAATCGATTCAAATGTGCCCGTCTTGGTAACATCGACGACCGATACCAAATCACTCCCAATATTAAATTCAAGGCCGTCGCTGCGAACACGCAGGGAATTGCCACGTTGGATAGGATGTCAATCTGACCCATCGCTCCTACCGGGACATAGAAAATCCAGACCCGGATACTAGCCACCACAACGCCCGCCAGTCCCAACCATACCAGGCACCAACAAACCAGAGCCGCAAAATTATTTTGAAATTGTCCGCAAAGCATCGCCGGAAGTGATAACAACGGGGTCAAAAAACCAACGGCCAGGACGTACACCAGGAATGCTTCGGGTAGATAACCACCGCCAATCAACCAAGTTGGCGGAAACGCGTTGGTCAGCGTCAACAACATCAACAACAGGGCGACTCGGATCACAAGTGTGTTGGTGGTCGACTGCTGCCGCCGATCAAAATGCGACTTCGATGACGATTGGTCTTTGGCAAACCGCCGCAGACGAATTTTTCCAATCAACGGATTGAAAAACCAAAGGGTAAGCCCTGGCAACACTGCAAGGAGTAGAACGAGATACCCAACGCCGTTGATTGTCTCGATGCCAAGCAGCTTGCAAAGCTGCCAAGTCGCATTAGCCGGCTGTAAATTCCGCCAGCTAATAAAGTAGCTAGTTCCCAGAAAGCCAAGGAAAATAGTTGTTCGAAATAGCAACGACCGAGTCGAGAAGGCGAAGTACTGACAGAATACCAAATTCCCAGCGCCGATAACCCCAACCAAGATACCCACCAACACACCGAACCTGGAGTAAATCAATGACTGCATAAGATCAGGATGCACGCCCGAATCATTGACAAGATCGGCCGCGACAAACACAGCCAGCCAGGTGCATATTGCGACAAACGCTAACCCTGCTTCATTGAACTGTTTGCGATCTTGGTGAACTTCATTCACTTCGCCCATTCTGTAGTCTCCTGAAATAACTTATTAATCGTCGCACAACGCTGGAAGCTTACCACGGGCAGCTAAAGACCCGCCATCGCTTTACCGCTTGTGTTCAACAACCTGGCTTGCTTCTCACTACTGGGCAAAACAACCATTGATCGCATCCAAGGTCACGCATCGTTTCAAGATGAGTTCCACATACGATCGATCCGGTGAATCGCTTTGTTCGTCATCACTAGGTTGCCGACTGTTGGCACTGCGTCGAATTGGAAAAATTCGGGAAACTAATCCGACCACTTCGCCTTTGGAATTGAAGACCCCCGACCCGCTACTGCCCGCGCCGAAGGGAGCGGTAATTTCGGTCCAATGTTCGCGACTACGGCGACCGCGTGGCTTGACGTGCCGACTGATCACGCCTTCGGTCAACACAAAATATTCGTTGCTAGGATGACTTAGAACCTTGACCGGTTCCATCGGCAATGGCATCGTCTTGGCAATGGGAGCCGGATAAAAAGGCCCCTCGCCGCCCAGCCGAACCAACGCAACATCGCCCACTTTGTCAGTCGCCAACACCTCGATAATGGGATGACTCTTTCCATCAAAGGTCATCGCAAACAAGGTCTTGGTGTCCTCTTGCTCGCGATCAAGTACATGAAAATTAGTCAACGCTAAACCGTCCTCCGAAACCACAACGCCACCTGCGATATTGGCATGCATCCGTTCACAGCGTCCACAGTCATAAATGGTGCCAAACATCAGACTGGCTTTGGCAATCGACTGGTAGTCTAAAAAATCACCCACCTTTGTGCCTGGCACCTTCACAGAAGACTGATTCGGGCCGGACTTTAATTTTTGGTCAAGTTCCTCCATGGTCATCACATCATCACGCTTCATCAATGCCAAACCTGCACTTAAGAACCTGTTGTATAACCGGTTATCATCCACTTGCCCGGTCAACACGCCCAAGTCGTCTGCCAGCTGGCCTGAAGTCACCGCGCCCGTTTGAGCCCGGGAGACCCCAGTGGTTTCAGAATTAATGTCATTCTCTGCCTGCCCCGATAGAGCCTGTTCCGCCTGGGGGTCAGAATTCAGTGCGGACAAGCCCCCAAGAGCGGTGGCACCACCAAGAGTCAAAGACATCGATAAGCAAATCATCAGGCCCAATGACTTTGCTATACCGGCGGTTTCCCATAATCGAGGTATCTGATTCAACTGCATCCAACTGGACCTTAGTTAATTGACAATGTTCTCCTTGGCTACCGCCGCCGTAGCTGTCGGCAAAAATCGAAACCGGTCTTCGATTCGTTCGTCTCTATGATAATCAATTTCTCGCCGCCTTTTTTGACTGCGGCCCAGAAATCCAAGCGATTTACGGGTTGAATCGACAATCACGTGAACCTTGGACGAGTTGCACGATTTTACCGCCCAAACACAAACGCCGGCACGAATGCAGCCGCCGTTACCTTAGCCCATTTACCTTAGCCCATTTACCTTAGACCATTTACCTTAGCCCATTTAGCTTAGACCATTTAGCTTAGATCATTTAGCTTAGATCAATGTGTATCTGAATTGTGCAGCGGGGTTCACCAGGGTCCTAGTCGCGAAGCTGATAAGCGCCCCAGCGGGAACGACGGGCCGAAGAAAACGGCAAGAAGATGGCAAGAAGATAGCGAGAAGATGGCCTTGCCCAAGCCAAGCCAAAGACAGAAACACAGGCCAGCGGGAAAAAAAATTCCCAAAGATGACCGCCCAACAACAGACCGCCCCACTAAGCTGGCCTTCGACTTTCCAACTAATACCGACCCGCAAAAACGCAGACTCAAAGGCCGCAAGAGGAACTCGAATGACCACCGCTTTTGTCTGCCACGGCTGCAAACACCCGGGCGAAGACAACCGCATGCCTCCGCCGCGATTCACCGGCCGCGATTCACCGGCCGCCCAACCAATTAAGTGCACCTAAAATTAAGTGCACTCAATCGGTATCACGCACTAAACATTCAACGTCTGAATCGCGTCCAATTCGGCCGAATAAAGTTCTAACAAGGACTGACGGCGACGGGCGAGTTTCAATTGACCGCCATCGATCAACAGTTCGGCGGCCAATGGCTTGCTGTTATAGTTGCTACCCATGACCGAACCATAAGCGCCCGCACAACCGATCACCAAGATGTCGCCCACTTCGGCCAAAGGCAATGAACGCTTGGATACCAAACCGCCCTCTTCTTGAGTGAAGATGTCGCCCGATTCGCATAGCGGTCCACCTACAATGACGTCGACCTTCTGAGTGATCGTTCGCCCATCCGCCGGGCAAATCGCCATCGGATGGTAAGCTCCGTACAGGATCGGTCGCGCTAAATTGTTGAAGCCCGCATCGACCAGATAGAAAAGATTGTCGCCCATCTTTTTGATCGCGCGAATTTCGGTCAACAGGTAACCACTTTCGGCACTCAAATAGCGACCCGGTTCAATCTCAAGTCCAATGTCGTGACCAAATTCCCCTTGCAATCCGTTACGCACTTCGTCCCACAATTGGAAATAGGCATGCAAATCGATTGCTTCTTGGCCGCCCCGATAAATCGTCGGCAGTCCACCACCGGCGCTAATGGATTTGATGGATCGACCAATCAGTCGCGCGCAGCGGTTCAACGCTTGACACACCTGAGCCAAATGCTCTAGGTCGGTGCCCGAACCAATGTGCATGTGCAAACCCGTGATCGAAATGCCGGCCGCTTCGCAGCGTTGAATGCATTCAGGCAAATCTTCATGCCAAATACCATGCTTTGACTGAGGCCCACCCGTGTTGGTCTTTTGGCTGTGGCCGTGACCAAACCCCGGATTGATCCGCAAGGTTACTTCCGCCTCTGGCAGAATTTCGGCCAATTGTTCAATCATGTCCATCGATCCCAAATTACAATGGAAACGATACTGTTGTAACAACTTCAAAGCTTCACGATCAAAAATATCACAGGTGTAAACGATCTCTGGTGGTTCACCGTCGGCCGAATAACCAACCGCCAACGCGCGCATCGCTTCCCCAGCACTGACGGCGTCCACTAGAACGCCCTGTTCCCGAATGATGGACAATACCGACAGATTGGAACAGGCCTTCTGCGCATAACGAATCGTGTCAAAGCAACTAAGATCACTGCATCGTTTTCGGATCATGTCGCCGTCATACACAAATGTCGGGGAACCGTGATCGGCTACCAGTTGGCGAATCGAAAAACCAGAAACTTCATTTAGGACTTGGCCGTCATACTCAGTCACGTTCAAGGAAGATTCTCCAAGGTGCAAACGAATTTTGTCTGTTGATTTGTGGACGAGGATTTCATCCACCACGGTCGCCGCATTAGCCCGGCCCCACAGGAACCGACAACTGGCCCGTTGACCGTCGTTTCAAGCATACGAAATGCCAACTTTTTTCGCAAACGGTCGCAAAGCGAATTTCTACCCCAAATCGCAGAATCTTGGCCCGCGACCTTTCCCCAGCGCTTCGGGCTGCAACCGCCGGTTAGATTCCAATAGTGCTTAGCAGATACCCCAGACGATTCATCACGTCGGCTAGCTGCGGATGTTCGACGCTAAACTGGTTGGCCAACGTTTGGATCGACGCCGGCAATTCCAGGCTATCAGCCGTCCAATCGTCCGCCGATTCACCGGACTGAGGCTCTTTTGGATCGACATCGATCGTGGCTGCGGCCCCAGCAACGGACGCTTGGCTGGTCGATCGCCGTTGCATCAATGTTTGAATATCTGCGGCAATCCGTTGCAACGATTCAATATTTTGCGGCGTCAAACCTTCGGCTTGTTCCATTTGACCGGTCAATTGCAAGTGCAATTGCTGCAGTTCATCATTCAATTGGTTGGAATCCATCTGACCACTCCTGTGTACATTTAATTGACAATTTATGATTCGGTCGCATCGGAATCCCCGCAGACTCAGGAATCCCCAGTTGCCTAGGCATCCCCGGGTGCTTCAGACTTCGCTTCTTCTTCGATGGTGGCAGCGGTGGATTCGGTCCGCAAAATTTTTTTGACCGCTTGAATCGTTTGATCCAGACGCTGCAAAAACCGCGAACGATCTTTTTCCTCAAAGGGACTCGGGCCGCCAGTGACCAATCCTTGTTCACGCAATTGTGACAGCAGTTCGCGACTGGCCAACGACGACGTGATGGAGGTTTCGGTGTACACCGACCCTCGAGTCCCAATGGCCTTAGCAAACTTCTCCAAGCATCGTCCGGCCAATGGAATATCTTCGGTTATGACAATATCGTTGGCTTTGATCCTGTGGGCGATCCAGTCGTCGGCCACGTCCAAACCTTCCCCCACCACAATCGCTTTGATCCTGTTGGATTTGGGGACTTGGATCGGTGCGTTGCTGACCACAATCACAGGGACGCCGTATCGAGCCGCGACCTTGAAGATTTCCGCTTTCACTGGACAAGCGTCCGCATCAATGAATATCTTAAACATTAACCCTGATTTCAATCTTGCCCCCCAACGAAATTTCCGTCTGTCGACCCCATTGTAGCCCAAGTCCAAGGCAGAGGTCAGAAGTAGTCCGGCCAGCAGCGCCGGCACCGCACCAACGTCCAGTTCCGCCAAAGCTGGCCAAGGTCCAGCACCAGACAGATGACCCAGTTTGCCCTAACCCACCCCTGGTTGCCTCCAGGTTCCTTAACCCGAAGCAGTACGCGGCATTGCTGCTACAATGAATCGGTAAACCCCAAGACGCTTCCCCACCCCCATGCCAAGCCAGTAGCCAAGCCAGTAGCCAAGCCAATAGCCAACCGGGCAAGTCCATCCCTTATGCGGCTTGTGTGCGACAGAAAAGCCAATTCCGTGGCCAGATTTTCCCGAAATAGGCCAGGTTCAGGTGTGATTTTAAAACAATTCGCGGTTTACGTGGCAAGCGAAGGCTGCCATACTTTTCTATGCCTCGCGGTTGATTCTGGACATAGCAGGCAGGCCAGTTTTAGAATATTTACACCTTAGCGAAAACAATAATCATTTCGATGGCTACCGATACCAACTCAACCAGCATAAACGCACCAAACACGGGCGCACCAGACACGGGCGTCCCAGACACGGGCGTCCCAGACACGGGCGTCCAAGATGTTGCCAGCGCAGTGCCAGCAGGGGGAGCAGTGACAGCCGAGGCCAAAGTGCCAACCGGCGGCAAGACCCAGGCCCAGCGTCCTGCCTACGATGATTCGCAAGATCGGTTGGTTGAAACCACCGTCGTCGATGTCAAACGTGACGGTCACCTACCCAAGCCCAAAATGGTCGACAAACAAAGTCGCATCCTGTGGGAATACCTGATTCCAGTGATTCTCTTTCATATCGCGATTCCGTTCGCGTTCTTCGAATACTTCTTCTCCTGGTGGGGCGTGTTATTTCTACCGCTGGGAAATTACATCTTCACGTCGTTAGGCATTGGCGGCGGCTACCATCGTTTGTTGACACACCGGGGGTTCACTTGCCCAAAATGGGTCGAGTACACATTCACGACACTAGGCGTTTGCAGCTTTCAAGATTCGCCCGCTCGATGGGTTCTGGTTCACCGAGTCCATCATCAACACAGCGATCACCAACCCGATCCGCACACTCCCAAGGTCAGTTGCTTTTGGTCGCACATGGGATGGCTTTTCATTGACAATCGCGAACTAAGCACGGGCGCTGCCTATGATAAGTATGTACGCGATCTGATGCGAGACCCCTACTATCGCTGGCTTCAACGCAATATGAACTGGGTTTTGGTCTACGCCATTTCCGCAGTCGCGATCGTGGCCCTAGGAGCGATCGTTGGCTTGGCAATGACCGGAACCGTAGCCGGCACATTACAATTCGCTGCTCAGTGGGGAATGTGGGGCGTGATCATGCGAACGGTTTATACTTGGCACGTCACTTGGGGGATCAATTCGTTCGCTCACATGTGGGGCTATCGCAATTATGAGACTCGCGAGGACAGCCGCAACAATTGGCTATTCGCGATTTTGACCAACGGCGAAGGCTGGCACAACAATCACCACGCCGACCCTCGGTCTGCCCAGCATGGCCATCGTTGGTGGGAAGTTGACGTCACTTATATCTCGCTTGTGGCCCTCGAGAAAATGGGACTGATCAAAGATCTGGTTCGACCCAACCAAGCCGCGTTGGAGCGTAAAGCAGCAGCTTAGTTCGAACTTAGCTGCCTGGTCCTGTCTGAAGTTAAATTGGAACTTGAATTTGAATTCCAACCCAGTGGCGATCCCCATTGTTAGTTTAATATAGACGTGGGCGTGTGTCGTCAGTCGTAGCATATCGAATCTAAGTCTGAGGCCCGTTCTTTTTTTCTACCAAAATTCATCCGGTGATTGGATTGGAAAGTGGTACGGGTCTGACTTATGAACCGTTTTCTGCACAGCTTAATCATGTGGCTTGCGCTATTGGCAGTTTTTGCCTTGTCTTTGGTGTTAAGTTCAACCAATCATAATTTTCCCTTGGGTTATCACTTTGACGAGCCCAAGAAAGTGAATTTTGTCCTAACGGGTGAACAGGATTTTCATCACCCCATTCTGATGCTGGAATTGATGCGATGGGCGAATCAATGGCAGACCAGTCGCACGCCACAAGAAGTCGTGGAGCTAGGACGGACGATCATGGCCATCGTTGGGGCTTTGATTCCGGTGGTCATGATCTTGGCGGCGATCCCCTATTTGGGACGTTGGGCCGCGGTGCTTGTGGGCGCCGTTTTGGCGGTCACTCCCACGATGGTCCTGCATTCCCATTACGTGAAAGAAGATATTCTGCTGGTCCTGTTGTCCTGGGCGGCACTGGGTGGGTTTGCGCAATACTTTCGAACGCGAAATGAAACTTGGTTGTTGGTCGCCGCCCTTTGTTGGGGCTTCGCGATGGGCAGTCACTACAAAGGCCTCTTGGTAGGCGTGGTGGCTACGCCGTTTTTGCTGTTCGACGGGGCCTTAACTTGGAAGATGCGTGGGGGCTGGTTGCTGCTGATCAGCGGATTGGCAGTGTTGGGGTTCCTACTTCCGAACGCAGTGATTCTGGACCAATGGGACGTTTTTGTCAGTGGTTTTCATCACGAACGCAACCATGCCTTGACTGGACATTTCGTGCCGATCTATTGGAGCGATTTTTATCTGACCTACCATTTGCAATACAGTTTGTTGCCTGGACTGACTTATGGCTTGGGGATCGCAGCGGTGGGCAGTTGGCTATGGTGGACTGTACGGATTGGTAGTTTGCAGCTGGGCGAGCGGTTGTGGTTAGCCTTTGTTTGGGTCTCGTATTTGGTGCCTGAGATTTCCCCCTTGAAGCCCAACCCAGACGAGGCGCGGTACATTCTGCCAATGGTCCCCGGCCTGATCTATTTTTTGGTCAAGAGTTGGCAGTCGCTGTGGTTGGTTCGGCGGCAATGGTTTTCACGGGCGGAGACGGCTTCTTCGTCAACCGTACTGCAATGGCTTCGACCGGTTTGGCGAGGGTCGTTGGTTTTGGTAGGCATGACTGTGGTCGGTTTGGCAGTTTACGACACCGTGCAATTGAATCATTATTTGAACCGTGACACGCGGGCAGAGCTGGCGACATGGGCGGAGTCTCCCGGCATCAAGTTATTAGGGGAACCAATGACCGGCACCGACATCTATGTCCCGTACGCTTA
>JBDNHU010000274.1:0-11810 GCA_041688615.1 Mariniblastus sp.
CAACATAATCACAAAACAACCTTTGAACACCTGAGCCATACCTGGAAAATCCCGGGGGTTCGGGGGCTGGCCCCCGAGCGTATGCAACACCACACACTAATTACAAAAATATGTTGTCTCAAAGTCATTGACACATTCCGCCAAGAGACTCGTTCTCTTGTGTGGTATCGTTTAAGTTCTCTGCAATGACCTGGTGTTCCTTAAGACTGTCCAGCACTTCTTTTTCAAGGTGTGATAGTTCTCCTTTTTCCTGAGTCAAAACAGATTGAACATAGACGCTACGATAGTGGTTCAGGTCGTTGTGGCAAATGAAACTGTCAGCGTTCCAAGCGGGATGATCAATCGCTATAAGACTGCTGATCGCATTCCGGACCAAGCTGGCAGGGTAGACTTTTGAATCGTTGAATTGTTTTTGGCAAACGCCACACACTTTGTTGGGATTCTTTGTCCTTAACGCCATTCGCATTATTTCTATTTCAGCATTGTGAAACGGTGCTCTGTTTGGTTCTTGAGGCGAACCCGGAAATTGAGAAAGCGAAATCGCATCCCAAAGAATCGCTAATGATGGTCGGTAGGCAACTTTTGAACTAGGAAATCATCTCGAGTCTATTCTAACAACACCGACACATAACCATAAGAACCCCGCTTTGATTGATCGCCACTCAAACCACTGGCTTGCGCTGGACTTTTTGAATGCGGTTCAATAAAGTGGTTTTGCACCTAATGCAATCTGGCGATACCTTTGAAAAGCTACGGCACTTCGCAGGTAAACCCAAGTCCCAAACTATTTCAGCTTGTTGAGCAAACCATGACTCGCAGTCGCCCCATGACTGATCGAGCCGCCGACTATTTCGCTTCGGTTTGGTCTTTCAATATTCTACGCGAACGGCGGATCGCCGAGTCCCAGTCACCCGCCTTCGCATCAGAAATCATTTCGATTAACCAGCGTCGTTGCTGGTCGGGAATGTCTAAAGAACGGTTGTTAAGTTTAGTTTCCACTAACTCCAACCGCTGGATGTCTTTTTCCAACGAGGCGGCATAAATAGCTTGTGCTGCTTCATAGGTATTTTTTTCTACTTTCGGGTAGCCGCTGGGGAAGAAATTCCACATCATCATGCCCGCAAGTACCACCAAACAAGTGGTCAACCCCCAATGTGCACGTTCCATTTATTCCCACTCCCCTGGCACTTCATTTTCGTTCATGCTGGAAAGTTCGGCGAAGGTGATCAGGGAAACATCTTCCGAGAAAAAGCGAACCGATCCGTCGCCGAAACAGATGTTTCCGCCACCGGGATGTTGGGCATACATTTGCCCGACATGGTAGGTAGGAAAGTTGACCGGGTGAATGATTGGCCAACCCGTTATATCCAATTCGCCTCCCGATGGACCGGCATGTACTAAGACCATCGTGGCGGCTGCGTCGGGTTGGTTTTCAGGTGATGAAATTCGCGGATGAATCATGGCGCCTGGTACGACTCCAGCCCAGCATTTATCACTTAGCTCAGAACCATGTTCCCCTAAAAAAATGGTGTTGCTGGTTCCGTCGGTAACCTCCGCAATTCGAGTCTTTGAATTGCGGTAAAACGGTCCGTCGGCAACTTTAGATGCGTCACCGCGGACAACTACTGTCGTCGTCTGGCTGGTATAGATGTTGGTGAACACGGTCGCCGTCCTAGCAGAGCCAGCTTCCCCCCAACAAGACTCTTGTCCATGACTGGCTACATAGTTGCTTCGGCCCAGACGTAGTTCAGAATCTCCTTCTGGTGAAAAAGCGGTATCCGATTGATCGACAACGTCCATTGCTTCGGTTGGCCCTGAAGAGCTGGGACAAAGCAAGAGTGAAATTTTTTGCTGTACGATCGAACGGTTGAGGTTAGACCAAATGGGCTGATTTTTATCAAGCTGGTCACTAAGATTCGATTGTTCCAAGTACGGCAGCAATGTAGCCGTCCATCCCCAGCCAGGGCCAGCATCCCAAGTAGAGCTGTCAATAAATACGCCACTGGGAACCGAACCATCCGAAGTTGGATGCGATTTGTAGCCAGCCGGAAAACGTTGCCTGGCACTTTCATAGTTCAGCATCGCCAACCCTAATTGACGAAGGTTGTTCGAACATGAAGTTCGGCGAGCTGCCTCGCGTGCCGTCTGTACCGCCGGCAAAAGAAGACCGATCAAAATCGATACGATCGCAATGACGACCAGCAATTCGACCAAAGTGAATCCTGGCTTGTTTGGCGACACTGAATAGTTTCTGGACACTTTCCCTTTACCTCCGCGTAAAAGTCTTGGAATTAAAGTGTAGTCATGGCTACACGTTTGCAAGTGTAGCCATGACTACATTTAATGTCAAGAGAGTGGATTAGGGCATGGCATGGCTGGGAAGTGACGTAGTCTTGTACTTGTCGATGAATCTTTGTCCCCGAGGTGGATTGGATCGCGACCCATTAACGGTTGGGTGACAATTCACTCAATCTGATGTTTAGGACGACTCTGTGGGCATTAGAAAATCGACTTCAAGTGATTCATGAATTGCATGCTGCTATCGATCAAGCGTTGCCAGAGGCAGAGATTGACACGGCATTTGAGCAGTGGGATTTACACATTCGGTCGATGGCAGGAGTCAGAACGATTACGTTGCAGGATGATGATGAACAATTCCCTGGCTTGGACAAGACGCTGAATATTGCTCGGATCGATTGCGGAGCAGCGTGTGAAGCAGCCTCTGTGCGACGGGGGGAAATTGGCAACTTGTGCTAATCTCAGCGGACTGCGTTATGTAGATTGCGGCTCGTTTCTCAGGCTGCCACCGGCATTAAGGGAATTGGTAGCATGAAAGTGGTAGCATCAGCAATTAGTGATCGAGGGCAGGAGAGAGAAGGAGACGAAGATCAATATCTAATCGACCCGTCTCTTGGGCTGTTTGTCGTCTGCGCTGGAATGGGTGGTCATGCCGCTGGTGAAGTTGCCGCATAACGGGCGATTGAATCTGCTTCCCAGCACATTCATGCTAACACTGAGTCTATTGAAGCGTCGGACAAGACCCCCGACGGCTATTTTCGCATCTAGAATATCGCCGAAGCTGCCATTCAAAACGCCTACCAGAAGGTGCATCAATTATCTCAGTCGTCTGCTTGATAACATGGGATGGGAACGACGATGACAATGTTGATGATCGTGGACGAAAAGGCGATCATGGCACATGTGGGTGCTTCGCGTCTTTATCTGATGAGAAACGGTGAAATTCATCAGTTAACCGTCGACCATTCGCTAGCAAACGAATTGTATCTTGCTGGCAGCATGTCGAAAGAAGAAGCTGCAGGCAGTCGCTACCAACACGTTTTGACACGCTGTGTTGGGCCACAGGAATCAGTCAGTGTTGATGCTTTGCTTTTTGATTTGATCCCTGGTGACCGCATGCTGCTTTGTTCCGACGGCTTGAGTAACGATTTTGAAAGTAGTTCAGTAGTTGCCAACTTGTTGGCGCAACCCAAAATCATGGCAAGCCCTGAACCATTGATGCAATTTGTCAATGCATCTGGCGGAGCCGACAACATAACTGCGATAGTTGTCGAAACGTTGGCGGACACCGAATGGGTCTCGGATTCGGAAGAGAAGATAGCAAGTTTGCGTAATAACTTCTTGGGCCAGAAACTGTCTGTTCGGCGTTTGCTGCATCTGTTGGCTTTAACCACGTTAGTGAATTGCGCTCAACTTTGTATTCTGTAATATGCCGGAACTGAAATACCGTGATTCGTACTCGATTCTGTGGATTGCGATGGCGGTTGTTGTTATCGGGCTGTTGGTCTTCTTCTGGAGGAAAGGCTAGATTTTTGAACGCAAACGATAGCGATCGGTTTCAATCCAAGTCGGTTGATGTCATGTTGCCAAATCGTTGTCAAAGGCATCAGGACCGTACCGTTATTCGGCTATTTCTTTAGGCTCGACGACTCGAATGTTTGTCGCAAGGTGTTCTAAAGCTGTTCGTTGTACATGATCAATGGCGACATCGTTTGTGTGTCGCGTGGCGACCTTCAGGCTGGCTAAGCGGCCAATATGAACGACGGGTTCGCCCGGTTGAACCGCCGGCAAAGTCGTCATCCCAATGACAACCCCTGGAAAAGGGGCCTCCAGCCGACTGTGCTCTTCGGTCAGCAGATTGCTGTTGGATGCAATCGCTTGACCTTTGGTCACACTATCACCTGGAGCCACATGCATTGACATGAATCCTCCTCGTTCGGCACGTATCCATTTGGTCTGGCGGATAATGACTTGGTTTTCAGGAATATCCGGGGTGCCTTCGAGCATTTTTAGTTGCATTAAAACATTCTTGACGCCTCTGACCATGCAGTCCGCAACGGATGATTCGACTTTCCAGACTTCGCCTCCTTCAACCACGATCGTCGGACATCCTATCTTGGTTGCCTCCCGTCGCAGCGATCCTTGCGGGCCCTTCCCGTGCAAGATAATCCCAGCACCAAAGGCTTCGGCTAAACTCGCACAATCTGGATTGTCAAGATCCGCACGAACATTCGGAAAATTGGTACGACGAACCGCCGCAGTGTGAAGATCGACTCCAAAATCACAGCGTGATACGAGCTCAGTAAAAATGACCTTAGCCAATCGCGAGGCCAAGCTTCCTGAGGCGTTCCCAGGGAAACAGCGGTTCAAGTCACGTCGGTCCGGTAAGTAACGCGAGTGCCGCTCAAATCCTAGCATGTTAAGCACCGGAACCATCAGTAGCGTTCCACTTTTCAAGGTCCAGTTGGAATCGCTTAACATTGCTCGGATGGCACCGGTTCCGTTTAGCTCGTCACCATGCAATGCTGCTGTTACGAAAACGGTGGGGCCAGGACTTGTTGCTCGGCAAATCCGAATGGGAATCGAAACGTCGCGGCTACTATAACTTTCGGTAACCGTTAGTTCTGTGTTTACCGACTGGCCGGCTTCCACTTCATGGCCGAACCAGTTTTGCACATCGTTTTCCATCATAAAAATCAGTATTTCTAAAGATACTTAGAGCCAAAATTGAAATTAGGTGTAGGTCGGCTGTGATAAAGCATCTAGCATTTTCGAAGGATCAAGTTGCTTAAGTTTAGGAGCACGTTGCCTTTGGGTTTTAGCCGGAACCATGGCCTTCATTGAATCGCGTTTGCCGAAACACAATAAGCGATCACCTGGTTCAAGAATGCGGCTAGCCTTCGGATTTGGAATGACGGTTTTGCCACGATACAAGGTTAGAACATTGATGTCTTGCTCCGAGAAAGCAGCTTCGGTGATCGACATTCCGACAAACCTAGAGCCTTCGGGAATTACCAATTCGCAAACCCCATATCCACGGCTGACCGTCAGTTTCTGTCGAATATCCATTTCCGGAAAATCAACATGAGCAGCACAGTAATCAATGATCGCGCCAGCAATATCTTGACCGGTGGCTCGCTCAATTCCTTCTAAACCCGGGGAACTGTTAACTTCCATCACCTGAGGTCCGTCTTTGCCTTCAAGCATATCGACGCCCGCAATTTGCAATCCCAAAATCTGCGCCGCACGGACAGCTGTTTCACGATAGCTGTCATCCAGTTCAACTAGTTCCACCACCCCGCCACGATGCACGTTGCTACGGAATTCATCACCCTGGGCAACCCGTCGCATGGCCCCGATTACTCGATCGCCAACGACGAACGCACGGATATCGCGGCCTTCACTTTCGGCAATGAAGCTCTGCAACAGAACATTTTGCTTTGCTGTTTGCAAAGTTTCGATGATCGCTTCTGCGATCTTGATCGAATCGGCCAGTATGACGCCGACGCCTTGCGTACCTTCCAGCAGTTTGATGATCACTGGTGAACCACCGATTCGTTCGATCGACGGAATCAAGTCGGCTCGATCGCGAACAAATGTGGTTTTGGGCATTCCAATGTTATGGCGACTTAATATCTGCATACTGCGCAGTTTGTCCCGACTATTGGCAATGCCCCCTGACGAATTGGCGACGAAGACATTCATTTGTTCAAGTTGACGAACCACCGCAGTACCAAAATAAGTGATGCTGGCACCAATTCTGGGAATCATCGCGTCGTAGTTCGCAAGCGGCTTTCCTTTGTAGTACAAATCAGGCTTTCCCGCTTGCAAATCAATCGAACACTTTAACGTGTTAACGACCGAGACCTTGTAGCCGCGTTCTTTTGCAGCAGCCACAAGTCGGCGTGTGCTGTAGCAGCGGGGTGCGGTAGACAAGATTCCAAGTTTCATCGAGACGATCCGTAATTCAGGGCTGAGGCTTTTGAGGGTTCACAAAAAAATGGTTTTGGTTTGCACCGCTTTATAGCAGATTTCCAGTGATTGCAAGTGTAGGGCAGCCAACCGTTCAATTGTGTCGGCAACATCTTGGTTTGCCGTCAGAGCCTACCAGTGAAATGGTTCGGGTAGGATTTCTGGCTAGGTCAAAATTTAGGCTCTGGTGATTTGCCTGTTGATTCAAAATTGGGTGGGCCGCAGATCTTGTTTTATCTTGCGTTTGCTTTTGGATTCGGGCGGAAGAAATGCTGTGTATGCAAGCAAAACCGAACAAGCAATAGCATCAAGGGGACTTCGATCAGCACCCCGACAACCGTCGCCAAGGCCGCTCCCGAAGACAGACCGTACATGATCGTTGCAGTCGCAATGGCTACTTCAAAGTGATTGGAAGCTCCGATCATGGCTGTCGGGGCGGCGGTTTCGTAGGTAAAGCCAAGAACCTTGGAAGTAGCATAACCAATAGCAAAGATCAGAATAGTCTGGACCGTCAAAGGGATCGCAATCCACAAAATCGTCAGGGGATTCTTGACAATCGTTTCGCCTTTGAACGAGAACAGCAACACTAAGGTCATCAAAAGTGCAGCGATCGTAACAGGGGTCAAGCACCGCAGAAATTGCTGCTCGAACCATTGCTTACCCAAGGTGGAAATCAACCAACGGCGAGAAAGATATCCGGTAACCAGTGGCAAGGCAACATAGACAGCCACCGATAATAGAAGTGCTTGCCAGGGTACGGGTAATTGACCAATTCCTAGTAAGTATCCACCCAAAAATCCGTAGAGAACCAGCATCGTCAACGAATTAATGGCGACCATGACTAAAGTGTGCCCAGCATGGCCTTTTGATAGGTGTCCCCAAACCAAAACCATGGCCGTACAAGGGGCGATTCCCAACAAAATGCATCCCGCAAGGTAGCTTCTCCATAAGGGTACTTGCAGCATTTTTGCCCCATCAAGCAGAACTACTTTACCCGCACCATAAAGCGTGCCAATTTCCAGATCACTTCCTAGGGGTATTTTTATGTGGTCAACGGCGTTTGGGCCGATAAATTCAAGAAACAGCGTCCCGAGAAAAAAACTGGCGATGGCGTACATGGTAAAAGGTTTAATTGCCCAGTTAATGAAAAGTGTTAAGGCAACTGGCCGAATGGATTTGCCAGCCTTGATGACTTCCGCAAAATCGATTTTTACCATGATCGGGTACATCATGAAGAAGAGGCAAATCGCAATTGGTATTGAAATGACAGGGGCATCGTTGACATAAATAGCCATGGAATCAAGAGACTCAGCTACGCCTGGGGCAAGCTTGCCCAGAGCAATGCCAGTCAGAATGCAAATGCCGACCCATACCGTTAGATATCGTTCGAAGACCCCCATCGCGTTACGGTCTGTTGTAGAACAAATCTCGGTCTTACTCATGTTGCGTTCTCCTGTCTCGTATTTTCAATCAAGCTATTTCAAATGACTCATCATCGATGGCAACTTTTCTCGTACGAAGTCTAGGATTTCGTCACGCACTGGCAGGTAACAATGGAGTGCCTCTTGTTCGCTGTTAGCTTCCTTGGCCAGCAGCGGATCGTTAAAGCCGACGTGGATGAGTTTTGATTTGTTAAGAAACACTGGTCAATTTTCATCGGCGTGCCCGCAGGCAGTTATCACTAAATCCAAGGGAACTTTGAGCAGCGTGTTGGCTAGCTTCGATGACTGGTTGGAAATATCAACTCCCGCTTCTTTCATGACTTTCATACCGTTGGGCTTCATGCCATGAGCTTCAATCCCGGCAGAATAGGGTTCAAGCTACTTGGTATGAAAATGACCAGCCCATTCTTCCGCCATTTGGCTCGGGCATGAGTTGCCGGTGCACAGAAATAACACCCGCTATTTGGTCATCGCTAAGAAATTCCACTCGCTAAAACAGCGTCTGTCTTGTGGTTTGTTTTAAAGGCAAAATTTGCGTAATGCCTCAATTCCGGTCGGTGGATCTACTTGCCAGGGAATCAGAGCAATGCGACAAGCAAGTTTTGATTTAACTTCATCGAGAAACGGCAACTCGTGCAATCGTCGACGTCGTAGTGTCGGATCGGAGACCGAAAGTGGAAGCAGGCTTTGGTTTATCACCCAAGCAAATGGTTCAATTTCCGCCCGACGTAGATCTTCTTGCAGTTTCGCTGCTTCATGGACAGGCGTAGCTTCGGGAAGGGTTACGATCAACACTCGCGTATAGTCTGAATCACGCAAGCGTGGCAAAAGCAGCTCGACGGATTCAGGAATCTGATGAGATTGACGTGACACTTCACGATGGTAAGCGAGTGCCGAATCCAGCAGTAAGATGGTGTGGCCCGTCGGTGCCGTGTCCAGGACGACAAATCGATCCGTCCCTTCGGCCACGGCTCTGGCGAATGCTCGGAATACCGCAATTTCTTCTGTGCAAGGTGAACGAAGATCCTCTTCTAAAAGGGCTTTCCCTTGTGCATCTAAATCGCGTCCCGCACTTTCGATTACCTCGGTCGTGTACTCAGCGGTTTCTTTGGCTGGATCAATTCGCCCAACGGTCAAACCTGGGATCCGATCAGCTGCCATTGTTGCGACAACGTGAGCCGCTGGATCCGTTGTGGAAAGTTGCACTTGAAATCCACGCTCGGCCAAAGCAACCGCAACCGCGGCGGCAACCGTTGTTTTCCCAACGCCTCCCTTGCCCATTGCAAATATTACACCATGTCCCATCGTCGACAGTTCATCAATCAGGCAGCCAAGGCCCGCAGGGTAGGATCCGGCTTGGGAAGCATCGTCTTGAGTACCGTCTTGAGTATCAGTCGATTCTGCCTGAATGACAGGCAATCCCACTTGCCGCAAGGCGTCAATGCCCATCAATCCGGCACTTGCCAGCGGAATGATTGACTGTGGCAACTGCTTGATTTCTCCAGGCATACCCGAAACGGCCAATTCACCACGTTCTTGCATCGCTACCGCGATCGGATCATCCGTCGGTTGACACTGAAACATGCCGTTGATGATCAAATGTTGATTGTTAACGGCAAGATTCTTAAGCTCCTGACTGGTTCGACTTGCCTCACGAAAGGCTGAAGCCTCTGGGCGAGCGACCAGTACAAGTGTTGTCAGTTTTGGATCGCCCAGAGCCAGAACCGTTTGTTTGT
The DNA here is from genome assembly GCA_041688615.1 of Mariniblastus sp. Classification (GTDB taxonomy): domain Bacteria; phylum Planctomycetota; class Planctomycetia; order Pirellulales; family Pirellulaceae; genus M30B19. Next base: position 9,449 of record JBDNHU010000274.1, read on the forward strand.
AAATGGCTTGCTGTGCCTGCAATCCGGCAAGCGGCCCCAGACAGGAAGTCCCCGAAGTATTTGTGTCCATGAAGCCTGACCAGGCTGAAGGTAAAGTCAGCAGTCGTAGTGTGTGGCCAGTGGGTGCTGTGTCAAAGATGACGTGATCAAATGCACTAGTGGAATCGGGATCACCCAATAGTTTTGCGAACTCATCAAATGCAGCAATCTCCAGCGTGCATGAGCCAGAGAACTGTTCTTCCATGCTAGTCACGGCTGCGTCAGGCAACACACCGCGGTACGGACCCACCATTCGTTCGCGATATTCTCGGGCGGCGGTTTCCGGGTCAATGTTCATTGCAAACAGACTGGGTACCGCCGGGATGGAAGTGGGTGTGTTACTCAGGCCAGCGCCGAGTACTTCATCCAAGTTCGAAGCTGGGTCAGTGGATACAAGGAGTACTCGTAAACCTCGCTCCGCAAGTTGCACTGCTGTCGCACAAGCCATCGACGTCTTTCCAACACCGCCTTTACCGGTAAAGAAAAGATTCCGTGTGGGTGAAACTATAAATCGCATTGCGTTTTATCCGGATTGGTTTTGAACGATCGAATTGTCGACTTAAGATTGACGATCAGCAGCGATCAGAGCCACCACCGCAACAACCATCCGACTTCGCAATTGGCAGCTTTGGAGACTGGATGACTGTACCCGTCCACAAGGCAAGATTCTCTCTGGAGGGATAGTCATTTCGGCTAACTACTTGATCGTCGACCATAATTAGCGGCAGGCACTGTACCCCATTTTCTTCCAGCATCTTTTTCACAAGATCATGCGTTGCAAACTGGGCAGCATTTTGCGACAGGTTGTGACGGGTCACTGAATGTCCTTGTGACTTCAACCAATCCAGATCTGCGGCAAATCGCGGAAGCACCGGATCGACCTGCGGACCACAAATCCCGGTTGAACAACACATCGCACGATCATAGACTTCAACTTTACTCATCACTTAATACTCCCGAATGAAACTTAAAATCATTGATCGTCGAATGACGATTAGTGAAACCAAAAAAACCTACAGTCCATCAACCAGTTCCTTGAGTCTCGCAAGTTGCTTCCAATTGACACAATAACAGACTTTGGGGCCATCGACTTCGCCTTGAATGAGGCCCGAAACTTTCAAAATCTTTAAATGCTGAGAAACAGTCGATTGTGCCAACGGTAAGCAATCGACGATTTCTCCGCAAACACAAGTTTCCCGACCAATGAGCAAACGGACAATCTGAACTCGAGCTGGATGAGCAATTGCCCAGGCCAGCTTCGCAAATTCGTCAGCGGTCCGATCGTCTTTGAGCTTAACGGATGTTGTCTCGCATTTTTTCTTTGCTGCTACTTTTTTAACCATTTGGATTCCTTTTATCGTGCATCTACGATTTACGATAAGCCAGGCTGACGTTGCTGTCAAGGACGAATTAAACAGTTGCCGCTGTCGCAAGACTTCAGGTTTTCCGAAGGGCTACCGCTCCGACAACCGGAACATCTGACTTAATTCCCTGCAGAATTTTTGCCCGCGGGCTGGGTCCCGATGGTTAACGAGTCGATTGGCTTTTTGACTGGCATCGCCCTGTTTGGACGCGAAGACGGGCAAGTAATGTCGGGCGGTGCTTGGTCATTTTCAGGGGTTACTTTTTTTACCGATGCCGGCCTGTGTCGGCATTTTTCATTCATTTTTCTCTCAGGTGAAACGGTTCAATGTCACGAAATCTGTGGGTAGTTCTTCTGTTCTGGATGTTTGCTGGATGCAACAAGTCTGATCCACTCGACCCTCAGCCGACCTCAGGGAAAGTTATCGTCAACGGCAAACCCGCTGCTGGGTGCATCGTGGCTTTCGTGCCAATCTGGGCAGCCGAGTATGTTGGGCAGTTCCTGCCGGGCGGTGTCACGGATGAGAACGGCAGTTTCGAAATCACGACTACGACTTCCGGTGACGGCGTGCCAATGAGAGAGTAGGGTGTGACGCTCCGGTGGGAAGCCAAGCCGTGGCCTGGCAAGCAAAAAGAAATGGACTTGGATCCCGTGGAAGCAATCGCCCCAAATCGCTTGCCGGGAGCATATTCTAGCCCAAAAAAATCCGGTATTGTCGATTCGAACAGTAAGCGTCTCTGAGCACCGTTGACTGTTTGGGCTTGCTGGGGTGGGTTATTTTCGTTTTAGTTTGCTCTGCCGCTTTTTGTTGTCGCGGCGTTTGGCGCGCTGCGTTTGCTTGCGAACGTCTCGCTCGCGACGCTCCTCTTGGCGATACATGCGGATCGACTCGGGATGAGCCACCGCCCAATTCCAGGGCAGTAGTGGTTGGTAATCCGTCTCGCCAGCCAAGAGCCGCGC
>JBDNHU010000275.1:0-6901 GCA_041688615.1 Mariniblastus sp.
ATACTATGCGTGCCACCGGCCAACATGACATCGGCTTGGTTTCGGCGAATGATTTCGGTTGCTTCGCCAATCGCTTGGCTGCTGGCCGCGCACGCGGTCAGGCAGTTGGCGTTGGGGCCTTGGGCGTTGAACATTGCCGCTAGGTGCCCGACGGGCATGTTGGGCTCTTGTTCCAGTTCTTGAAGTGGATTGACAATATTGACGCCGGTTTCCACAAACTTGGCCAGATCCAGTTTCCCATCGTCGGTAATGCTGGCGGCAATCATATTGGCGAAAGTTTGAAAGTCTTGATTGCCTTCACCGCTACCTAGATAAACGCCAAACCGAGTCGGGTCGGTAATCGAGTCTAAGATGCCTGAACCATGAACCGCCTGGTGGGCAGCACCGGCGGCAAATTTAGTGTGCCGTCCACGGAATTTCCAGACGTCGGCATCGACACCGATTTGGGACACATCCCAATCGCGGATCTCAGCTGCAATTTGCGTTGGAAACCGACTTGCATCGAAGATTGTGATTTTGCCGACACCGCTGGCGCTATTTTTCAGCTGGCTCCACATGGTTTCGACATCATGACCCAAGGGATTGATGACTCCCATTCCTGTCACAACGACTCGGCGTTTCATCTTCGTTTACCTTCAAACAATCTGAAAAAAGCATTTCCCGACGATTGTCGGTACCATGCAGCTTAATCACAAATTCAAAAACAACTGGGGCTAGGTCGGGGTCGACCGTTGCCGGCTTTTACGACGTCGCCGCTAAATACGACTGTTCGGCACGCAACAAATGGTCGGGGACCTTCACCGGCGTCCCGTCAGCGTTCTTGGCCACGTCAAACAACCGCATACTACGCAGCAATCTGAGGAATCCATGCGGTTCAAACAATTCGATATTTTCAAACTGCGGACCTTTGAGCGTGGCAAACATCAGTTCGGCCTTGCCCAGCAATTGGTCATTCAGGTGAATGGTTCCTTCAGCGATCGCACCATCGTCTTGGGTGCTCATTAGCTGAACGTGATAAGTCAATTGATCACCGGGCCGAGCCAATGCGTCGAAGTTGGCTTTGCCCACTTTCGCCAGCACGACTCGGGCATGGAAATCACTCATTTGTCCAAGTAGCAAGCCGCCCGTTTGTGCCAAGCCTTCGATCATCAGCGGAGGCGGCATGTAAGGCCAGCTAATGTTGTAATCATCTAAATGCTCTTCGGACATACTTACGTTCTTGATCGACTTGGCGTATTGGCCACTGACGAATTCTTCAAATCGGTCGACCCAAAACCAACGCATAGCAATGAAAACTCCGAAAAAGTTTGTTCGATTTCAACGGCAAGCACGTGAACTTGGACTAGCAATCAAAATACGAAGAACGCGCGAGCGGTAAGATCGCGCGTTCGCAAGATTCATATTTTCGTTGCGATCCGTGTTTGCTGGCTGCGATGGATGTCACAGCCAGCCAGCGATTCAAAACTAACCGACTAGGCAACTTTGGTTTGAACGTAGTTGCAAAGGTCTTGAACGGTTAGCAGATTGCCGAAGTCCTGAACCAAAGGATTTTGTTCGAACTTGGAAAGATCTGCAAAAGGCATCCGCTGTTTAAGTTGAGTCAAACCGGCGGCAGTTACTTTTCCATCGTTGACGAATTCTGCATTGGTCAAAATGTCGTCTGGGAACAGTTCACCGCGGGCGATCGAGATATCAAATCCCTTTTCCAGTCGGTAAACGATGTCCAGGAAGTCGATGCTCTCGGCGCCCAAATCTCCGACCATGGTTGCCTGGGGGGTTACCTCTTCGTCATCCACGGCCAAAGCCTCAACCAAAGCCGCTCGTACTTTATCAAAGACTTCTTCATTTGTTGGCATCGATTCTTTTCTCCCAAAGATAAACAAATATCACAACGTCGTGCGATGAGTTGATTGTTTGCAGGTTTATGAACAACCAGCGGCCAGTTTCGGTCCAAACTGTTTGGATTTGTACTCAATCAGCAAATTGGTGCAGACGTGTTGAACAATTAGGTGGGTTTCGATCAATAATTTCTAAACCGCTAGCAACTTAGCTGGCGGTCGTTGTTATTTAATTCGTGTTATTAGCTTGTTGTTGTCGTTAACTTCTTCAAGCCCGCGGTTAGTAGTTTGAAGATTTTCTGGTGCCCATGGCGTACGTTTTGATCCGTGGCATGATCTTCCCCGAACTTTTCTTCCAGTTGGAATCGCCGCAAGATCAGGCGCCCGTTGACGGCGGTTTTGCCACCAATGGTTCCCAGGACTTTCAATTGAGTGAATTCATCGTCATGTTTGGCAATTTCGACAAAAACATCCAGTTGATCGCCAGGAGCAACGAAGTCCTGGAACTTGATGTTTCGTGTTTCGTGTAGCGTAACCATCGAGTGTTTGAAGTCTTCGCTGGCGCGGATCAGCCAGGCGCTTGCTTGGTACAGGGCTTCTAGCATCAATACACCTGGCATTACCGGGAACAGCGGGAAATGGTCGTGTAGGTGCTGTTCGGACAAGGTGACACATTTGATAGCGCGAAGGTGCCGCCCGACTTCAAGTTCAGTGATTCGATCAAGTTGGTTAAAACGCATGATTGAAATCAATTCGAACAAAAAATATGGAAAGTCATTAGGTTCTTGGTGCCCCGGGATCGTCATTTGACGTCCGGTGCAGGCAAGGGTGATTTACGGACTCGGAGTCAATTAACCTACCGATTGGGGTGAATTAAGTGAACTTTAAGGCGATTTCTATTTGAGGGGCGTCAGCAAAACCGAGCGATTGGGTAGCGTAAATTTGCGGAAATGGCATGTTTTTCAGCATTTTCACCTACCTTTTGGCCTGTCTGAATCCAGAGGTCGAAACCTTGATTCGGTTAGCGGCGTGCCCAACGGTCGCGCCCAGCCAATTCGTCCCTCAAATTGAATGCTCTAGGTTATCTGAATACCGCTTATTTACCAAGCCGGATTGTTTACCAGTGAAAGATCGCCGTTTTGGGAGCCCCCTAAAGGTGTTGTTTCCTTAAACATCCTTTGTTTTTGAGGCTTGGGGGTGGTACATTAGCCGGTTATGCGAAAAGGCATTGCAGTATCTCCTGGGATCGCGGTTGGAACGGCTTACGTAGTCAGCGAAATTTACGTTGGCGGGAAAGCGACCAAGATCGCCAGTTCAGAGGTCCAAAAAGAACTTGATCGATTCGAAAAAGCTAGACGCCAAACCGCGATGGATTTGCAGAATCTAGAGCGGAAGGTGGCGACGCAGGTCGGTCCCGAGGAAGCAGCGATTTTCGCGGTGCACCGAACGATGCTGCGCGATCCCGGCTTTAGTAATCGAATTTGTAAAGTGATCACCGAACAGCAGATTACGGCTCAGGCGGCATTGCGGGATACTCTGAATCATTACGAGTACTTGTTTTCTAAGGCCCAGGATGAATACCTGAAGGAACGCATCAGCGACGTACGCGACGTTGCGGTTCGCTTGAGTACGCATTTGGCCAACGTTAAGGCGTTGACACAGACCAACAAACTGCCTGGGAAATTGATTGTATTTGCCGACGAATTGCTGCCTTCTCAAGTGGTAGCGTTGGGCGATGTTGACGTTTGTGGCATTGTGACGCAGGCGGGAAGCCAGACTAGTCATGCTGCGATCATCGCCAGAAGCCGAGGTATCCCGGCGGTCAGCGGTGTGGCTGGAATCTTGCGCCAGGTTAAAACGGGCGATCAAGTGATTGTTGATGGTCGAGACGGAAGTGTGATCATTAATCCGAACGCGGAGACCTTGAGTGCCTTTCGAAAAGTCGAGCGAGAGTTTGTTGATCTGAAAGATCATTTGGCAGAAAATCGCGACCTACCTGCGAAGACTTTGGATGGGGTAGGGTTGCATTTGCATGCCAACGTCAACAGTTTGGTTGATGCTAAGGCGGCGGTTGCGATGGGCGGTAGCGGTGTGGGTTTGTATCGCACCGAGTATCTTTACTTGACCCATCCTGACGTTCCGGACGAGCAAGAGCAGTATGAGAATTATCGAGACATTATTGCGGCGTCGCCTCATCAAAGTGTGACGATTCGAACACTGGACATCGGCGGCGACAAGACGGTGGCTTACTTGGGTCACAATCACCAAGAGGCCAATCCGTTCATGGGCTGGCGAAGTATCCGCTTAAGCTTCGAGCATCGTGATTTTTTCATGACTCAAATCCGAGCGATCTTGCGTTCGGCTGCGGAGTTCCCCGAGGGACATGTGCGGATCATGTTTCCGATGGTGACGACGCTGGAAGAGATGCGCCGTCTGCGAAAAATGGTAGGGGCAGCGGCAAAGCAATTAGCAAACAAGGGGCAAGCTTGCCGTCGGATTCCGATCGGGATGATGGTTGAAGTACCGGCCGCGGCGATATGCATTGATACGTTATTGGAGGCGGTCGACTTTGTTTCGATCGGATCCAACGACTTGGTGCAGTATCTTATGGCAGCGGATCGTGACAATCCGAAAGTAAGCCACTTATGCCAGCCGCTATCACCAGCGGTGTTGCGAGTATTGAAGTTAGTGATTCATACATGCAATCGGGCAGGCAAGCCCGTGACCCTCTGTGGCGAGATGGCAGGGCAGCACCGAGCATTTCTATTATTGCTGGGGATGGGATTGACTCGTTTTAGCATGAGTCCTGCGTTTTTGCCGTCGATCAAACAGCTGGCGGCCCAAGTTTCGGTGGTTCAGGCCAAGCGCATATTGGCTCAGGCACTGGAGCTGAAGACAACCAACCAAGTCCGCGCGTTCTTGACCCAGGAGCTGGAAGTGATTGCTCCCAATCTAAAACTGATGGAATCGGCTTAGATCGATTTGCTTTGTCGACCCCAACACCGCCGCCCGAAGATTTTTGCAGTATAGGCGCTAGGAAGCTGGCCTAGTTGGCAGGGCTTTGGATTTCATCGCGGAAATAGTCGTGGTCTTGATTTGGGTGTGACATTCAAACGGATTCGCATCCAGGGGCTAACGACTTTGGTGAAGACTGAGTCGTGGGTTGCGAAGGATTTTGGTTGCAACGATTGCCTGGATTGTGCTTAGTGGATCTCCGTTCTGCCAGGATGGGTGATTTTGGGGCGGCGCTGTTGAGACGTATGTGCGGCTGGAGTTGGCGGGTTTTGCGGGCTGTAGGGATTATCTTGGTTTGAATGTGGTGAGAATGGCAGGATAATGGGGTCTGCATTGGTTGGGCGAAACGTAGTCAATGAACTATCCTTAAGACGTGTAAGGCAAATTTCTACATCTTGAGCTTACTGCCTGTTGGGCGAGTGTGGTTGTGAGGTAAAAAATCAACACCAGGCGTTGGTTCGCGTCGCGTGAATAGACTGGTCGCAACACTACGGTTTTTTTGCAAAAAGTGGCATCGAAGAATTCTCTAGAAGATTGATCGATCTAATGGTTTCAGAAAATCGAAAATCCAGCAAAGCCAAAGAAGCCTCTGGAGTGGTAAGCACTCGAATGACTCGGCTTCCTGGACGGATCCTAATTATTTCGATGGTAATGGTTGGACCTTGGATGATTGGTTCAATCAGTGGGGGGTCCCAGGCACTCTTGTGTTTGTTGGGTTTGATTGCGTTGGGATTTTGGTGGCTTGAGATTGCTGTCTTGCGTCCCAAGCAAGTGGTCATGCCGTTATCGGTCATTCCGATTCTATTGGGAATTGGGCTGGGAGTTGTCCACTTTTGGCCGTTGCCGGATTCGGTTGCCGAGACTTTAGGTGCCGGGCACGCGTATCAGCAGTGGGAAGAGTTTACCAGCCTAACGGACATGGATCGGCAGTTGATCGACAAGATTCAACTTCAAACCGGGGCAGATGCTGAAGTCTTTTTGCAACCACCGGTGAAATCAATTTCGATCGATCCTCAGGCGACCCGTTTGATGACGGCCCAGTTGGTCTTGGCCGCGATTTGCTATTTGTTGGGCGCCCATTTTTTTCACTCGCGCCGCAGTCTGATTTGGCTATGCACTTTCATGACGGTTAACGGTGTCGCACTGGCCCTTTTTGGCATCGTCCAAAAAATGTCGTCAGGGGCAAGGGAATTGTTTTTTGGCACGTTGAGTGTAAAGCAGGTGGTCTTTAGTTCGTTTGTTAATCGCAATAATGCCTCCGGGTTGCTTGTGATGTGTTTAGCGGCGGCGGTCATGTTAGTGATGGTAACCTTTGGCGACGATCAAGAGGAAGATGAAGACGATGTCTTGATGGGTAGGCATTCAACACAAGGTAGTCTTTGGCATGCTTTCCTCAGGGCGATTCATGGTCTAACCGCAAGCAAGCTTGCTGCAGTGACGGCAGCTACGTTTATTGTCGGTGGGATCGTGGTATCGTTATCGCGTGGCGGAACCATCGCGATGCTAACAGGGTCTGTTGTTTCTTTCTTGGTTATTGGAATGAGCAGTACGCGTAAACGAAACAACAGTCTTGCTTACTTGGGTGTTGCCGTTTTCTTTGGTTTGTTGCTTGTTAGCTGGCTGGGCTTTGGTGAACAGATTCTGGGGCGATTTGAGGAAGTGGACACAACGGAGTTAATTGAGCAAAAGCGAGTTGAGAACTGGGTAGATACCTCCACCGTTGTTCCTGACCAGTGGCTGTTGGGGAGTGGTCTAAGTACATATCAGCATGTGCACCGGCCTTTTCGATCGTCATCTGAATTAAATGTATTCTTCTTTGCAGAAAATCAATATTTCCAAACCATCATTGATGGTGGAATTGTGGGTCTGATTTTGCTACTGTCAATGATCGGTTGGTCTGTCTACTTTGTCGCTTTTTTGATTCGAACGTCCAGGTCGACCAATATGATGTCCGTTGGTCTGCTGGGTTGTTTCGCGTTGGTGTCGCAAGCGGTGGCTGCTTTTTTTGATTTTGGATTGTATATCCCAGCCAACACTGTGACCTTTGC
>JBDNHU010000031.1:0-8519 GCA_041688615.1 Mariniblastus sp.
CGCTGCCTTCCAATTGCAAGTCGATCTGTTTGCCCACTTTCGTGCTAAGATCTCGAACCACTCGGGGAAACCGATTGAAAACCGACCCAAGAGGTTGCATTCGCGTCTTCATGATCGCTACTTGAAGTTCGCTAGTCACTTGATCGATCCCCGCAGTTACGGTGTCCAAGCCGCTAATTGAAGCCGATTTGTCGTTATTCTTTTCCAAATTATTGACCGTCTGCAACAATTGGTTTCTGGCAAGGACTAACTCGCCCGCCAGATTCATCAACTGATCTAACACGGTTACCGAGACTTGGATGGACGATTCGACAGACTGCTTGCTTTCGGCCTTTTCCGAGCCCTCTTCCCTTGCACTCTGGCTGGTGTTGGCGGGCTTTTTCAGACCGACGGGTGCGGGCGGGGATGGAGCAACGCTAATCCAAGATTGCACGGGGGCTTCTGGCTTGGATGTGTCCGTAGCTCCAACCGACTGGGTAGCGGTTGTATCGCTGTGGACACCAATGCTCTTGCAGGCCTTTCGAGCGGGCATCACAGCTTCTCTGGCTTCAAATGCAAGACGAATTTCTCGGTCCATTACGTCTTCCTCGGTGGCTGGGCTTAAGCTACCGATATCCTGAGCAATTTGAGAAACCAGATGTTCCTCACTTTCGATATTCATTTGCGTCTTTGCAGAAACGCTGGCGTCAGGGATTCCCAGGTTGTTAGCGATTTCATCCAACAGTTGACTGAATTCCGAAACGTCTACACCGTTAGAATTACTGATGTCCTGAATCAAAACGCTTAGTTGATCGGCGGTCTTGAGCATCACGTCGACAATAGGTTTAGTGGGCGTTAATTCTCTCTCTCGAATCAGATTCAGTACGTTTTCTAAGCTATGAGACAAGGCTCCGATCGCGGTTAAACCCAGAAATCCCGCGGCTCCCTTGATCGAATGAATAGCGCGGAAGACTTCATTCATAAGATTGACATTGATGTTGGCACCGTTGGCTTCAATTTCCAGCAGTTGATTTTCAATCTCCGCCAAGTGTTCGTTTGATTCCACCACGAAATCGTTAATCAGTTCCAAATCATCAAAGGTCATAGCGGGTTCCAATGTGGGTCGTCCGGTGCAGGGACTTGTCTTAACGACACTGACGGTTCGGAATCGATCCAATGCGCGGGTCGTGTGATTGAGAGCTTCTGGGGGCGATCGTGACAAATCAGTGCCATCGGCTGCAGATGTTGATCCGTTTCTCTGTTTTCCAGCTCCCAGCTTGGTCATTGGGGTGCTTTCGCTAATCAAGTGCCAGCTGATTCTTAAATTCGCCTGATTGGGGGCTCGTCATTCGCCAATTCCCAGGACATCCCGTGTAGTCAATTAGCGAAAGTTGCGCGAAAATGATTGTTGTTCAGTCCACGTTCTTTTTGCATGTTGTAGGGTCCGCCACCGAGCACTTGCGGTTGGCCTGTAGAGGGTGGTTTGTCGTTTCAGGTGCTGGTTGTTTGCAACAGACTGTCCAGAAAGACGAATTGGCCAATTCAAGAGAGGGTTAGAAGGGTTTTGGGGTAATGTTCAATTTACTAGTTTTGTTGTTGATAGCGTCCTTGGGCTGAGCGCTTGTTCAGGTCATTCCAGTAATTCCGGCTGGGAGGATTTGAATCCTGGGGTAGTTTGCAAAGATTTTTTGACCTGCTGGCAATTGTGGCATAGGGTTCCAATGATTAACGCCTTGGATGGAGTTCGGTGATTGCATTCGCGAATTTTCATAACAACGGGCTCACCTAGTTTCCACAAACGGGACCGGATAAATCATGTCAAAGAGTTGCCATAGAAAGATGCGTGTCATGGACCAAAGCGTCCAGGGCGCTTTGCTGAAACGAACTTGTCTACACTGGTTTTCATTTTTGGTTTTGTCGATTTGCATCACTTCGGGATTGGGAATCTTGACTGGAGACCTGACAAAGCCCATCGCGGATCAACTTTCCAGAATCGCGGCTTCCAATTTCTGGCCATTCATTACCTTGGTAGCCATGTTGCCGATGTTTCTGGTGGACACGCTGCGATTAAGCTCCAGATTTGCGGGACCGATGGTTAGGCTGCGACGATCGATGGATAATTTGGCTGACCACGACGATACGAGTCCATTGATTTTTCGCGAGGGAGATTTTTGGAAGGCTTCTGCAGATAGCTACAACAGCGTGGTTGATCGTTACATGATGCAGCAAGACAGAATCGCAGAACTGGAGCAGCAATTGGCCGAAGCTAGGGGGCAGGTTTCTTATGACGATGCCTCACAAGAGAGTCTTGAACAAGTTGAAAAGAACGTTGCCCGGCTTGGCAAATAGTTTCGAGCGAACGGTGTCAATCCTTACTTCAGAAACAGTGGTCGGCTTAGGAAATGTTTAGAAAAAGTTATCGCAAAAATGGTAGTGCTGCTGTTGAATTGGCTGTCTGTCTACCTGTCATTGTGCTGCTGACGTTTGGAGCAATTGAAGGTGCCAGCATGGCCTTTCTTCGACAAACTCTGGTCCAAACGGCATATGAAGGAGTGAAAGTAGCGGCTCGTCGTGGAAGCACCGACGCGGCGGCGCTGAACGCGGCACAACAGGTAGCCGCCGGTAGAAACCTTTCCAATGTGAATCTTCGTTTTAGCCGGGGGAATATCGCCTCGATTCCACCGGGAACACCGATCACACTTTTTGCCTCGGCGCCGACTGATGCCAACAGCGCCTTTCCATTTGGTCCATTCCGCGGCCAGACGGTAACGGTTCAAGCGACGATGGCAAAAGAGTAGTTCTTGGTCGAACGGAATTGGTTTGACCAAATGTTGTCAGCCGTCAGTTTGCATTATTCAAAGTTAATCTCTTTATTGAGTAGATCTAATATGTTTCAAATTACGAAATCCAAGCTTCGCTCGATTAAGGTCGTAGGTGATTTTGACAGGCACACAACTTATGGCAGGCACAATAGTAATGGCAGGCACAATCGCGCCGGTGGAATGTTGGTTTTCATCGTCTTTTGCTTGATACTTTTATTCGTTGCGGCGGCGATCAGTGTCGATGTTGCTTACATGCACGTGACCCGAGCAGAGTTACGTACTGCCACGGACGCTGCGGCGCGGGCGGGTGTGGAAACGCTAGGGCGAACTCAAAGTCGTGGGCAAGCATTGGCGGCGGCTAAGAGGTTTTCTAGGTTGAACACGGTAGCGGGCAGCCCGCTAAGGTTGAACGATGCCGACGTCGTCTTTGGTAGTAACCGATTGCAGGGCGGAAAATTCCAATTTATCCCCAATGGTTCTCCAACCAATTCAATCCAGGTCATTGGCCAGCGAACCTCTGACGGTTTGAACGGTGGCATACCCCTGTTCTTCGGTCCGATCTTTGGTCAGCGGGAATTCGAACCCACTCAAGTGGCAGTTGCGGCTAGAGCCGATTTGGATGTAGCGTTGGTTCTGGATGTTTCGGGGTCCATGGCGACAGACAACCGATTTAATGGCTTAGTGAATGCGGTTAAAATCTTCATTCGCGAATTAGAATCGACGCCGCAAGATGAATTGTGCTCCATGAGTGTTTATAGCACAGGCGCGGCGAAAGTCACATCGATGACCTCGGATTTGAACCAAATCAATACTGATCTGGAAAGATTCGGCCCCGGTGGTGCTACCGCCATCGGGCTGGGCATGCGAGCGGGTCTAGCGTCTTTTCGCGATCCAGGTGCGCGACCGCTGGCTTTGCGTGCAATGATTGTTATGACCGATGGGAACCATAATAGAGATATTAATCCCTTGCAAGTTGTTCCCGAAGCTGTTCGCGAAAATGTTACGGTCCACACGATTACGTTTAGTCAAGGAGCAAACCAAAACCTAATGCGTCAGGTTGCCAACGCGGGTAATGGAATTCACTTGCATGCGAACAGTAATGAACAATTGGAAGACGCTTTTCGGCAAATTGCTCGCCAACTATCTGTTATCTTGATTCAATAAAATTGACCGATGGATAGGTTGATCTGATGTCAGCCGGAAGTGGCTTTTAAGTTTAGATTTTGGAATAATTTATTTAGACGGGTAACCAATGATGAGTTCTAGAATACAAAATCGACAAACACATACTGGCAGCAGAGGCGGTGTCTTGTCGGTCGAAATGGCTATCACGTTGCCGGTGTTATTCTTGATCTTGTTTGCCGCGTTTGAATTGGGGCGTGCTAATTTGATACGTCATGGTGCCGAAGCTGCAGCGTATGAAGGCGCCCGTGTGGCGATTCTTCCTGGCGCAACCTCAACGGAAATACGGCAAGCGGCTGACAAGGTTATGTTAAGCGTGGGAGCGACCAATTTTGACTTGACCGTCACACCAGCGACGATTCTTCCAACCACAAGAGATGTGGAAGTCCGTGTTACCGTACCGTTGGATCAAAACATGTCCTTCGCGACTTTTGTTCGCGGATTTCGTTTTACCGGCAGGTGCGAACTAAGTACCGAACTGGCGCAGTAGCAAGGAGCGAAAGTAGATTTGTAGAAGCAGAGACAGGAGCCTGGCCCGTCAGAGGGTTCGGGCACTGTAGGTTGTTGGTGGGATGAAAAATTTAAGGCCAAGTCGCTTCCGAAGATTGGAAGCGACTTGGCCTTTTTTGTTAGAAGCTGACCCGCTCCGTTGAACGCTGAGCAATCGCCTAAATAGCGGTACTAGAATCCGATTCGGAAGCTTGCATTCCTTCCTTGAATCGTGATACCATCGTTGGAACGTCCACGAGTGCCATAAATGTTACTGCCTTGGATCGGACATGAAGGAGTCAATTGTTTTCCACCTGGATTTCGGTAACCTGGGTTGGGGAAGTTCGTTCCTGGTCGACCATGCGGGTTGAAGTTATTTTGGAAATTTCCACGACCCGAGTTGGGACGACCTTGCGACGGGTGGCCGTTTGCGATTCGTGGGCCTGAATTGAAGTCGAACTGGAACGTTGGGCGTTGATCAATTTGGAAAGTTGGACCACCAAAGTGCGGGCCGTAAACGATTGGCGGTTGGGGCTGCACGATGACGGGGCGTCCAACATGGATTGCCTGAGGAATCGCGGTTACGGCACAGGTCAATTGAGCATCCACTTGGTTTAAAAGTTGACGCAATTGGATTGTGCATAACAATTGGCGGTCCAGCCCTCGATCGCTCCGAAATTGTGCCTCGTCCAATAGGGACTGTAAGTCACGATTGGTGCACGTCAATTTTTGGATCTGGGCTTGAAGGTCAAAGGGTCCTTCATGGTAGGTCCAAGCCTTCAGCACCGCTGCATTTCCTTCTAGCTTCCCCGTCTCTGCCAACATTTGGCCGAACAGTTGGCTGTGTTTACCTACATGCAAGATTTCCTGACGGATGTTGCGTGCCAAGTGCATAACATTATCGGCGTGGTCGCGAACTTCCAAACGCCAAGGTTGATTGTGGTCGGCGCGAGCGAAGCTTGCACTGACTAGCCCAAACAACAGGGCGGCAATCAGTAAACTGATGCGTTGGAGCTGACTTTGAGTAGTTTTAGTTTTCATGACGAGGCCCTTTCTTAAGGCGGCGTTGCGTAAATTAGTTAAGTAGATTCGCCATGATGCAACCGGGGGGCGAATGGGGCTTAGGCTCGATGCCTTTGTGCTGACTTAACAGAGGATCTACTAACGCAAGCACTGTGCCAAACTTTTCGTCGGGCGAAATGGATACCGCCATGAATCAAGCCGTTCACTGTCGGGCTTCAGCAAAAATAACCAAAAGTGCCCCGTTTTGAGGAATAAATAGCCCGAAAAATCGGCGATTGGGCGATTGAGTCCACGGATGAAAAAGTCATTCATTCGGTCTCCAGTCCTGCGGACTTTG
Organism: Mariniblastus sp.; assembly: GCA_041688615.1. Taxonomy (GTDB): domain Bacteria; phylum Planctomycetota; class Planctomycetia; order Pirellulales; family Pirellulaceae; genus M30B19. The sequence continues at coordinate 5,833 of JBDNHU010000031.1, forward strand.
GTATCTACCGGGCAGCAATTGTCATCAATTCGGGTTCGTGTGTTATCGAAGTGATGACTAATTAAAGTCGACTGTTTTAGTCGTGTTTTATCCAGCTGGCTAAACTTATTCAAACGAACACCAACGTATTGCCAAAAGTCCGTTCGATGCCGTGGAAGAGTTAACGCCAAGTGCGATTGGACGTCGAAAAAAAGTAAGACGATGCATTGAAGCATCACTAAGTTTACTGATAATATAATGATTGGTGTGCAGCCAGCCAAAATGAGAACAACGGATTAGCTTCATGACAAGTCAAACGAATCAAGTTCAACCGGGTTTCAGTTCCGATTCTGAGCCTAAGGTTGTGCCAGCATGTGCCAGTTCCAGCTATGTTTCCCGTTCAAGTCCGATGGTAAAACAACCCAATTGCAAGAAGTCTTCCAATCGGCGGTCAGCAGACGACGAATCTTTGCTTCGGATGAAAGTTAATTCCGATGAGCTAGGACCCGGTGCTTCATCAGGTCATCCAAGCCCCTGCGTCGCATTAGCGAAGAGTTTGAACCCAATGCCAAGTCGTTTGCCAGTTAGCAGTCCGCCCTCTGCAGAACAATTGGCGGAACTTGCGCGTCAAAGTCAAGCGTTGGAGACTGCCCAGCCGTGGGAGATTCTTCAGTGGACGGCCGAAAATTTCGCGGATGGATTTGCCGTTGCTACTGCTTTTGGGGCCGAGGGCATGTTGATCATTCATTGGCTGTCCCAGGTTGCCAGGCAAACGCCAATTTTCAATTTGGACACCGGGTATCAATTTGACGAGACGTTGCAAATGGTTGGGCGGATTGAAGAACGTTACGGACTTCGCGTTGAATTGGTCCGCCCAGAATTAGATGTTCAGCAGTATGAACAATTGCACAAAGGCCCAGTCTATGCTCACAATCCAGACCAGTGCTGCGGTGACAGAAAGATGGTGCCTTTGAAGAAACGTTTGACCGGCGTGACCGCTTGGGCCAGTGCGATCCGTCGCGACCAGAGTCCAGATCGAGCGAAGGCTCCGATTGTTGGTTGGGACCGAAAGTTCGGCTTGGTCAAGGTTAGTCCACTGGCCAATTGGAACAAAAGCCAAGTCTGGCAAACGATTATTGCGGAAAAAGTACCTTACAATCCATTGCACGATCAAGGTTATCCCAGTGTCGGTTGCAAGCCTTGCACTCGATGTGTCCTGGCTGGGGATGACGAACGTGCCGGACGCTGGGCTGGCGCGAAGAAGACCGAATGTGGTCTGCATACTTGGTCTTAGTTATTGGCGTCTTAGTTATTGGCGTCTTAGTTGGCGGGTCTTACGTTGATTGGTTTGATTCACTGTCTTGATACGGGTTTCCCCACCGTTGGACCGCCGCTTGATTTCAGATGTACCAAAAAAAACGTCCCCAGCGTTTAAGTGGGGACGTGATTTTTAGTTTTTAACTTTGCCAATTTCCAGCGTTGGCTAATCGGCATCGTTTGATCTGCAGTTGTTCGCAACGACGATGCACCCACTAGATGCACCCACTAGATGCCGCAACTAGATGGTCTGCCAGTTCAGTACCTTCGCACTGCTTAGCACAGCGTCGCAAATCTTTTGAGTCTCTAAGGCTTCGCGGAAGGTTGGCGACACGGGTGTTTGGTTGGCGATACCTGCTAGGAAGTCGGCTACCTGATGCACGAAAGTGTGTTCGTAGCCAATCTGCAGACCTGGGACCCACCATTTGTCCATGTACGGCATATCTCCGTCAGAGACATGGACATCATGCCAGCCGCGAATCAGTGAATCGTCTTTGTGATCAAAGTATTCCAGGCGGTGCAAGTCCTCCAGGTCCCAGCGAATCGATGCATGTTCGCCGTTGATTTCGAATGTATACAACGCTTTGTGCCCACGGGCGTAGCGAGTCGATTCGAACAGTCCTAGAGAACCATTATTAAAGTGGCACATGAACGCGCATGCGTCATCGATACTTACCTTTTCAACTTTGCCGGTCAACTGATGAGTTCGTTCCTTGATAAAGGTCTCTGTCATCGCTGCCACATTCTTGATGCTGCCGTTAAGCCAAAGTGCGGTATCAATACAGTGCGCCAAAAGATCGCCAGTCACACCACTTCCCGCGGCAGCGGCATCCAGACGCCATAAGGCTTCGCCGCCTTGGGGTAGGTCAGCATTGATCGTCCAGTCTTGCAGGAACTGGGCACGGTAATGAAAAATTCTTCCCAAGCGACCTTGATCGATTAATTTCTTAGCCAGCGTAACCGCGGGCACTCGGCGATAGTTGTACCATACCGTATTGGCGACACCGGCTTTTTCAACCACATCGCACATTTCTTCACCTTCGGCCGTGTTGATCGCCAGAGGTTTTTCGCACAATACCATCTTGCCAGCTTTCGCTGCTGCGATCGCAATTTCTTTGTGTAAATTGTTTGGCGTGCAAATATCGATCGCGTCGATGTCGTCGCGTTTGATCAATTGACGCCAATCGGTTTCAATCGATTCGTAGCCCCACTGCTTTGCAAATGCTTTCGCTTTTTCTGAATTTCTAGCACAAACAGCCTTCAGCACTGGTTGGTACTCGAGGTCAAAAAAATTGTTGACGCGGCGATAGGCATTAGAGTGAGTTCGACCCATAAAGCCGTAACCAACTAAGCCGATGTTCAATGGTTTCATCAATAACCTCAATATTTCA
>JBDNHU010000276.1:0-5946 GCA_041688615.1 Mariniblastus sp.
ATTCGATGTTCGATTATATCAAAGCCATTCATGCCCTATGTTTAGAAGAAGAGGGCGTTTCGAAGGCAGAGATCGATGCCGTGCGATCCGCTGCACCTGGTCCTCATGCGTTCAGCGATTTAGGGAACGCGGTCAATTTCCCCAATCAAAATCAGGCCATCAACCCGCAGTCCAGTTAGTGCAATCCGAACCCGTACAGCGGTAGCCACAATTCGAATTGGCAACAGTGGCTAAGAGCCCATTAGGTCGCACATCGCCATCATTCACGAACGGTCGCCCGGTCGGCATTGGTGGGTTGCAGCTTGCAACGCCTGAAACTTGACGTTCTGCACAGGTAGACTTGAATCGGTCTCGAAATCACCCCAGTAGCTGACCGGCATCCGGGGCAAATTCGCAACTTACCCGAACAATCCGCTACCCAATGCTGCGATCCCAGTTAAGTCACACGTCTCTTGACCCAAGCAAACTCACTTGAGTCAATCCTCAGGGATCACCGGTAACCACTTGGCACCAAATTTCTTGGCCACCACAAGACACAAAAAATACCGCTTCTAGCCAAATCGTGGAAGTCTTTTCCGTACTTCGCTTTCTCGCACTCGATAAATCCACGGATCGAGTACAAATACTGCTAGTCTGAGTACGAGTCTGAGTCTGAGTACGAATTGACCCTGGATCGGGCTAAACTTATCCGCTCAATCGGGTAGGCATAGCGTCAAGGATAGTTGGGTAGGCTTTCAGCCTCTTATGGCCAAAATGACCGGCTGGAAGCCAATTCCACATTCAAAACGCATTAGTTATTGTTCACACGATGCTCATGACTTCTCAATCGAGATGACAAAGAATCAATGAAGCTACCCTTGCGTTTTTTCAGCCGCAATGTCCTTTAGTTTCTTCAAGTCCAGTTTCCCGGTACCCAGCATTGGTAATTCGTCGATTTCGTAGAACGAATTCCCAGCTGGAATGAATAGACTGGGAATGCCCATTTGGATAAGTTTGGTACGCACCTGATCCACTGTCATTTCCAGCGGCAAGTGCAAGACAACCAATTTCTCGCCTTTCTTTTGATCGGGTGCACTAGAAACGGCGCACTTCATGTCGCCATCTGCCTTGGCAACAATTTCATTCAGATGTTGTTCGACTAAGATGTGTGGAACCATTTCTCCACCGATTTTGGAGAAGCGACTCAGGCGACCGGTGATATGAATAAACCCGCCATCGTCGACAAACGCCACGTCGCCTGTGTTGTACCAACCGTCGACAATCACTTCGTTGGTCAATTCGGGTTGGCCCAGATAACCTTTCATGACGTTAGGCCCCTTGATCCAAAGCATGCCAGGCGCACCTGCTGGGACTGGTCGACCTGAATCTAAGTCAAGTACCTTGGTACTAACATTGGTGATAGTAAGGCCAACGGTTCCTTCTTTGATTCGCTGTTGCTGGCCTTTTGCGACGCGTGAAGCTGGTTGATTCACTGATACCAACGGCGACAACTCGGTTGCGCCATAGCCTTCGACCGGGCGAACACCATATTTCGATTCGAAGGCGTCGCTTAATTCGGTAGGCAGCTTTTCAGCACCCGCGACGACAACGTCCAACGTTTTAAAGTCGTCTGCGTCGATACGTTTCATGTATGTTCGCAGGAACGTTGGGGTGGCCAGCAGAACGGTACCGGAATATTTCTTACACAGTTTTCCAATTTGGCTAGGATCCAATGGATTGAAGTGGTAAACGCCCGCAATGTCTAACCCCAGCACGGTCCACAGTGGAACCGCGAATCCGAATGAGTGGAAGAAGGGTAAGACCCCAACGATGACATCTTTTTCGGTCAAGTGAACTGCATCGTCGATGCCATCGATAACGCAAGCGATATTGCGATTGGTCAGCATGACGCCTTTGGGCTGGCCGGTCGAACCCGAGGTGAAAATCAGTGTCAGCACGTCGTCCTGTTTTTGTTTATCCACCGAATACATTTTTACCAGCATGTTGGCCGGCAAAACGTAACCGACCAAGACGCCCGCCAATTTGTCAAACAACGTAACTTTTTCGCGAAGTTCTTCGAGGTAGATAGGCGTGGCATCCAGTGTGATATTCAGCTTCTCCATCACCTTCCTGGTGGTTAGCACATGCTTGATGTTGCCTTGGCGAATACATTCGTTAATCACATCGGCTGTCACCGAATAATTTAGATTGACGCTGGTTCTGCCGCCCAAAGCCAGTGCCATGTTGGCCAGAACCGCGCCTGCGCTTGGCGGCAGCAACAGACCAACATTCTGTTCGTCTTTGGCTAAAACGTTTCGATCCAGCAGTCGCTTCAAAATGGCGGTTCGCATCAAGACCTGCGTACCTGTCATCTCTTGCCCAGTGGAATCGGCAATTTTCATTTTTTTGGAACGCTGCTTGCAACGTAGAATCATCAGTTCAGCGGGTACGGTGTAATCTACAGCGGATTCGGACATCTTTTGATTTCCCAGAGTTGAAAGACCTTCGATTAGATTCTCAGCTTTTCCCGGTGATTGAATCACTGGGCCGATGTGGATCGCCGTGTTGGGCGGATCCGAGGTTGGGTCACGATTGATTGTGACGGGATGAACATCATAACCAGCTTGTCGGCACTGGTGCAAAATCACGTTCAGGTTTTCTGGCGGTGTTTGATTTAGGCGAGTTTCGCGACTGGCAAACAGTGGCATAATCACGGACAAACCATCTTGCAATGCTTTGAGCACGGGTCGCGCGTCACTGCCGCGAGCGTTCTTAAAAGTGCGAATCGACGGTTCGATTGTTACTTGGTTTACGCCCATGGGCAACTGTGCCGCTGGACTTTGCTTATCACTTTTCCAGTTGGCCACAATCAAAGGGCACTTCAGCGCGTGTTCAAAATGTTCAATGTTGGATCGTCCGGCATCTTGGAACAGAAAAACAACCGGGCTTTCCCCTAAATTGTTTAGTCCAGTCGCAGTGGTAGTTTCTGGCGAACCACCGATCCAACTACTTACAAACGACAGGGTATTCTTGCCCAGTACTTTCACGTACACCATAAACACCACCGCCGTGACCAACGCGATCAGCAGGAATACGCCTCGGCTTGTAAACAACGGTTGATACAGCGATTGGTCGTACACACTGGCAGCCAGGCGTGGCCAATATTCCTGCGAATCAGCATCGGTCATTGCCTCTTGGTCGGTTGGTCGTGCGTACGCCTTGCCAAACGAAACGCGATCGATTTCCAATGTTGGCCTGGCGGATTGTTTCCCCGTCGCGATAAGAGGAGGTTGCATTTCATTGATGCCACGGGCCACAAGTTCTTGCCACATGCCCAGGCCAATGACCGCTTTGCGATCGTCCGGGCTGTCGATTCCTTGCGTCAGAATGGACAACGGAGGCCGTTTATCGGCAAGCGCCTGGACTAATTCACGCAGTGTTTTAAGGTCGTCAGGATCCTTTGAATTCTGGATGATTTTCTCTTGCTGCGCAATCAATGCGGAATCATTGGCAACCTTTTCAAGCCACAATTGGTTCCAAATTTCTAAGCGATCTTGGAACCTTTCAATTTGCATGACATCCTTATTCTGGCTGTCAACTACTTTTGCAATTTCTGGAACGTTTCTCCAAGTACCTGGGGTTACCTTGGCTCTAAGCAGGTTGAAACCCAAAAATGCAATCATCATCACACCAAAGATCAGAAAATTGCTGGCAGAAAGAATCGCGCCTCGGGACTTCGCCGGAGCCCGATGTTGAAGATACGAAGCCAGGGGCACATCATAAAGTCCCGAACCGATACCCAGCCCGAATAGAAGCATGCAAGCCCAACCCAGTCGCCAAGTTGCGTCCGTCCCCCACATCGCCTGTAGCGGACCGTTGTCAACATAAAATGCAGACGGAGTAACACCGAGCAAAAGTCCAAAAAACACGATCGTGAAGCAACCAATGGGGACCAAGCCCAATTCGATTTTGCCTCGGGACAGAATACCTGCCAATACGTTCCCCAATGCGACACCAAAAACCAGCGAGATCAAAAGGGGTGTCCGATCCGAGGCCAGGACTCCACCGCTTTCGCTTGAAATCACGTCGATGTTCAACTGGGCGACTCCGGCGATGGTCCAGAAAAACACAACGCCGCAGGCGACATAGAATAGGGCTCGTCGATCAAACAATTCCTTAATGTCGCGAAACGCTTGCTGGAACGTCAACCAAGAGATGACCGTTTTGCCGTTGAATATCGCGTTGGGATTCGCAGCCGCCGTCTTGGGAATAAACCAGCTTAGCGACGTGCCAATTACAGCCAAACCAAGCAAAGTAAATTGAGGCATCCAAAAATTCTGTTCGCGACCCAAGTAGCCCGTGCTATCTTTCAGGAAGCCGCCCATGAACATGCCGATCACCGTCGCGGTCATCGTCGCTAATCCCATCCAGCCGTTCGCCTCAGACAGTTTCCGCGAGGAAAGAAACTCGGGCAGGATGCCCAGTTTTGATGGGCTGAACAGCGCCGTCTGGGCTCCCATCAGGAACACGGTGAAAATCAACAGATTAAATTGGCTATACCAGATCGCGGTCAGACCAATGGACATCGCCACGATTTCCATGATCTTGCAAATGACGATGACCGATCGTTTACTAAACCGGTCGGCCAGGAAGCCTGCGGGAGCCGCGAACACCAAAAAAGGAGCGACGAATCCAACGGAACCCAAGGTCAACGCCAAACTAGGATTGGTGGGCAGGAAATCCTTGCCGATATCGATTGCCAACCAGCGAAACACATTGTCATTGATAGCGGTTAACCACTGGGTGAGTAACAGTCCGACAAATCCCAGCGTCCACAGTTTTTCTTCAGGTTCAGAGGGATCTAGGGTTGCCAAGTTGGATGAATTTTTCATGGCGTTGCCGTCCTTGGCTAAATCCGGTGCCGCATAAGTGTCCGACGGAGCAGGGAATTCCACGTCATTGAAGTCGTCGGAATTCTGATCGTTTGCCTGCTTTTTACTCATTGCCAGCCGTTTCGCTTCTGCGATAAGAGGTTCAATACCTTGAAAGCTTTTGGCCCGTAGGCGTCAAGCTGGGTGGGAATTTGACGTTATGATAGCGTTTTCTGCCACGACTTTCATTGCCATTGCCGCAACCAATTCAAAGTATTTTGGCATTCCGTACATTTGAGGGAATCTGAAGCTGGGATTCTGAAACGTCGCGCGGAAACTTGCAACGGTGGTCATGAGTTGTGATCTTGAGTTGAGTGAAATTTCGACTCGCTGATGGCTCTTCAGGTGACCGCGACACGGCGATTGGCTAATGGTTTTAAGTATCCGCAAGCCGTGTAAACGGTTGGCTGCCTGGTTTGACTGGAATCTTGCGATTGTGCCCATGGTTTGATGCGAAATGATTGAATCGGCGTTGTTGATATCGCGTGGATAAGGCTAGAATTCCAGAAGACCGATAGCTTCGGCTTGTCGTGATTTATTGTAAAATTGCCCAAGTTGACAGCCATTGCCCAGATACCTAGTGAGTGGCCACGTGGACGTAATTGATAAAATTAAGAAGATACGGATGATCCTTTCGGATGTCGATGGCGTATTGACTGACGGCGGCATCATTTACGACAACCAATCGGTTGAATCTAAGAAATTTCATGTTCGCGATGGCCTGGGCATTAAGCTTTGGCGGATGTCAGGCGGCATGTTTGGAATCGTGACCGCTCGTGAATCGGAAATCGTTAAGCAACGGGCGGCCGAATTGAAGATCGAGATCGTCTGTCAGGGTTCAGAGAACAAAGCCGAACAGGCGTTGGCCATCGTGCAACAGCATGGTCTGATGTTGGATGAGGTTTGCTATATCGGGGACGATCTGACCGATCTACCCCTGTTGAGAAAAGTGGGGCTGGCGGCCTGTGTTTCCGACGCTGCCGAGGAACTGGTAAGCGAAGTCGATTTGGTGACCGACCGGCCAGGGGGTTACGGG
>JBDNHU010000277.1:0-17579 GCA_041688615.1 Mariniblastus sp.
AGTCGCTGATCCTTCATGACGGAAAATACATCGCCTTCGGATTCAACTTCACTGCTTCCATGCGATTGCGGGCGAATTGCTTCTTCAGCAGGCGATTCTTGGGACCCTATTTCTCCTTGAAGATTGGCTGCACTTTGGGCGATTTCAATCGTGCTTACCCAACCGCCGAAGATACCAATGGCGAGACAATATTTCACTAAGCATTTTGTCACCAGTTTCATCCAACGAACTCCAAAATTTCAAATCAAGATACCCCCGAGCGTAAATTCGCTCCTCCAACTAGATGATCTTAAACCAACGCGTTGACCAAATGTTTTAGTCGCGTGGCGGAATACCGGCCGCAACCCAAGCCCCAAGTGACCCTAAATCCAACCACAACGCCCAGCTAACCCAACGATTACTTGCACAAAATCGCCTGAAAACGCTAGCATTGCCTGCCGGCCCACCGCCAAGATTAAGCAGAATCGCAGAGCCCCGAAATGGCGGATAACCCCTTAAAAACAAGGCTTTTTTGGCAGGCAGGGTCTTCCCAAGGCGGCCAATTCTGTCCCGATCCAGGCCTGTTAAACTGTACCGAAAAAAACCTCTATGTGGATTAAACTTTTGCTTCCGGATGTGTCGATGCTTAGGGTGGAAACATTGCTTCTTTATCACTACGCCTACAAGGTAGTTGCGTGCCAGGAGGAAACCCAAGGTGAAACGAATCATCATCGCAGCGCTGTTGGCGGTTGCAATCAGTAACAGCACCGGTTGTTTTTTACCCATCTATTCGGCTGACCCAGCTGAACGGACCGAAGAACTGATCATCACAGCGGAAAACCAACGAGCCATGCGTGAAGAATGGCGTCGCTTCTGGTTCTTAGATCAGCCAGATCACTCACGACCACTTCGAGTACACGGTGGTATCCTGTAGTAGATCCATCGACCCCCACGTGCTCAAGGCATTCGCTTAACGTCTGCCAAGTAATGAACGCGCCGGTTGATCGTTCTACAAGTAAGTCTGTTGCAAGGTGAAAAGCCGAATACCTGTTTTTCTATTCCAAGAAAATCCGTGACGGCGCCACCGAGTTAGAGATAAAGACCGAGTTAGAGATAAAGAGGCGTGCTCGCAGACTTCAACTAGTTTGCGTGCACGCTAATTGTCGTTACCGCCAATCCATCGCCCAGCTAATTTCAACCAGGCGAATTCTGACGCGACTGATACGATGACCCGACCGATACGATGACCCGACCGATAAGCAGGTTGCCAGCTTTCTAAGTAGCTTATCCCAGACAGTTGCGAAATCACCGGCCCCGCAGTTAACGAAACGTTTCCGGACCCATAATCGTCAAACCAAAAAAGCCCGCCGACCCGCCAGAGCAAACCAAGCAAGGTTACTCTAAAAAGTCAAAGCGGGCAAATCAACTTGGTTTAACGTTACGGTCAGCAACACGCCCCACCACCACACGCGGTGGACCGCGACAACCGCAAACCACCGGCCAGATACCGCCCAACATTTACCGCTGAGCGATTCACTGGCGTTGATTCACTGGTGCCGTTCTGAACTTACGGCTTCTGGGGTCCTGGGGTCTGGGACTCTTGGGGTGCAGGTTGGGTTAACTCTTCAAATGATGGATCGCCACCACTTCTCAAGTAGGCCAACAAGTCCAAAACATCGTCTTGAGTCAAGGTATCCAGTAGCCCGGTCGGCATCATCGACACTTCGCTAGGCTTTTGTTCCTCAATTTGGTTAACGTTGATTCCAGTCAAGCGACCTGGGTCCAACATGTCTTCTTGCACCATGTAGCTATCGCCATTCAGATTCACAACTCGCCCCGAAACGACTCGTCCGTCTTCCAACTGAAACAAAGTTGCCTGGTACTGATCGGAAACCACAGCACTAGGATCGACCAAAGATTGAACCAAATCGTGCTTATTGAAACGCCGCCCGGCCGCCGACAAATCTGGCCCAACCATGCCGCCATTTCCAGCAAAACGATGACACTTAAAGCACTGAGTGACGGCAAACACTTTCTGGCCATTCTCAAAGTCTCGACCCACCAACTTTTGCTCGGTCAACGGCAAGATATCTTCCAAGGTCCACTTTTTCACAACTGGTCTGGCCTTTAATTCGCCTTGTGGATCGGTCATCGTCGGTTGTCTGGCGATTGCATCTTCCAACGCCTTCTTGTCTTGGGCGGGTAGCGAATCCATGGGAATTTTAGCGATGGCTTGATCGCGAATATTTTTGATAAATCCACCAAAGGAATTGCCACCGCGAAGATTCGCTGAATCGACAAACCATCCTAAATAGCTTTCTCGCATCGCTGTCGTCCAACCCTGGGTCGCGTTGGACAGGCACATTGCATAGTGAATTTGCTCTTCTTGGGTCGGAGCCTTCTTCAACAATTGCAAGACCGTTGCGGTCGACTCTGCGTCGGATGCTGCAATCAGTAACCGCGCCAATTCGCGATCCAGATCGACTGTACCCGTTGGAAACCCTGGGCGTACTTGCGCCGTGATCGAAGTCCAATCCGTCGGTGCAAAATTTTCTAATCGAACACTGGCTAATCCGTAAACTCGCAACAGTGCCAACTTCTGCAGTGGACTTAGCTTAGCCCAATCCAATTGCACTAAAGAACCCAAAATTACGTCCTTTTGATCCGTCATCCGATTGCGAACCACTGCCAAACTGGCTTGCAATAACGTTTCAGCATCACTAATTTTAGCCAATCGATTGGCCCAACTTGCGGCCGGCTGATGTTCAAGTGCAATTCTAGCGGCGTAGCGAATGTTTCGATCGTCGTCAGACAAGAAGGGCCAAACTTTTTCCACCGCAGTCAAAGCGGCGTCCCCTTCCAATTTCTGGTGCAACAATTCTAGTTCTCGACGACTCTTCATCGCAGAATTGATTGCCAACACTGGCGCAGGAGCGGTTGATTCTTCTCCAACATATTTCACTCGATACAGCGAACTCTGAGTCCTACGACCGCCAACCACAAAGTACAATTGACCGTCACTTGGCAGAACCACCATATCGGCAACTTGCATCGCGGGAGCACTACAGAAAAGTTCGGATTGGCCCTGATAAGTCGCCCCATCTTCGGTCATATCGATCGCATAGATGACCCCATAACTCCAATCCGAGATAAACAACGATCGCTGATATTTTTCAGGGAACTTTGCACCGGTTCCAAAAGCGATGCCCGTAGGCGATCCTGGCCCAATATCAATCACGCTGCCCAGCGAATCAGGGTAGAAACTGGGCCACTTGCCCGTTCCACTTCGCCATCCAAATTCAGCTCCACTTACCGCATGATTGACTCGAGTTGGACGGTACCAAGGAGTGCCCACATCCCATTCCATGTCGGCGTCATAGGTAAACAATTCGCCCGCGGTGTTGAACGCGATATCGTATTCATTACGAAATCCTGCAGCGATCAACTTCAGATTTTTACCGTCTGGATCCACCTTACAAATCCATCCACCGGGCGCCACTTTCCCAACGGCGTGCCCACCGGCATCCCACATGCGAGGAAGAACTTGGTCCTCGTCCCATGTTTGTGGAAGTGCGCTAGAATCAACTTTTGGCAAATCGGTATGGTTGCCCGCACAGATGTATAACGATTGCTTGTCTGGCGACAAAATAATCGCATGGGGCCCGTGTTCGCCATCACCATTAATCTTCAACAACAATTCGACATTATCGTATTGCCCATCGTCGTTGGTGTCGGTCGCACGGTACATGCCCGATGGTTTGTTGTCTCCCGAATGAGCCATCACGTACAGACTATCAAAGGCGTACAACAACCCTTGAGCGCGACCGACAGGAATTTCTAATGGCTGAACCTTGGTTTGGGCAACCTCTGACGCAGGCGTGATACGGTATAGTTTCCCATACTGATCCGAAGCAATCAGTTTGCCATCTTTTTCAGATGTCAAACTAACCCATGAACCAAAATCCTTGGGTACCAAGTAGACTTGCTCGACAGCAAATCCTGGCGAAGTTTTGATCACCGGCGTCAAATCTTGATCGCCGTTCTCCTCCGCGTGTACAACATTCAATGATCCCGCCCAATGGCAAGGGATCGCTAACAACAAGGCAAAGACCGAACCCATCATTAACGAAACGATGGAACGACGCAGACTTAGGTAGGAACTCATCAGTTCTCCTCAACTGGAATCAACAGACACTCGAACCAGACAAGCGATTCGATGTGATCACACGGCGGGCATCTGGATAAAGAGGACTCAATGCATTTCGGCCGATATTTCCACTCGGACGAATCTGATTGAGCACCCACAGAATGGATTCAGGTTCTGCCCCGAACTTGCAATTGCCAACAATGGCCGCAAGATCTCGAAGGCAGAAAAGATTCACTTCCGCGTTCAACCTATCCAGGTTCGCGGCCTATTTTAGTCCCGAATCCTCTCCAATGCTATCAACGTGGGACAATCCTTAGCGCCACTTTTATCATTTTTTGACCGCAATCGGGCTTGTCACACACAATTCAGGTCGCAAAAGCCAGCTTTGTAGTGAGCAACCCAAGGCAACGACCTGAAACCACGCCACCAGACAGCCACCCCAATCGCTACCTGGGATTCGTTCTAACCATCGGTGTCGCGACCTGAACCGCGCAGGGGCTGTCCAAAAACAGACAGGAAAGCGAGGTCGGTGATCGACCATCTGCTAGCTGATTACCAGCTTAAACCTTGGCAAATTTTCGGAATTTTGGAAGTCTGCCTCAAGTTACTGACCTGATCAACCGGTTCGGTCTGGACTCAAGCTTAGCGATCTTGTATTCCCTGAAACTGAAATCGATTCACGGCCGCAATCTTGCCCAAAGTGCTAGCCACTTAATCCCAAGTCGCTGCTGCCATCCTTTCGCCAAAGCAACGGGTGCAAGCTATCAAGGCTTGCCCTAACCGCATTTGGGTTAACTCAAACAAAACTCTCGTCCTCTATTCAGACTTTTACCGCAATGCATCCTATCCTACAACGTGCTCAAGAATTGATTCTGCCCGTTGGCTTGATCGGTTCTTTGTTGGTAATTTTGGTGCCTCTTCCACCAATGATCATGGACGTGCTTCTAGCGTTAAACATCACGATTTCGGTAATCGTTCTGTTGACGACCATCTATGTTCAAACTCCGATGGAGTTCAACATCTTCCCATCACTACTGCTTGCAACCACCCTCGGTCGACTCGTGCTCAATGTTGCGACGACTCGACTGATTTTGACCAACGGCGGCAAAGGTGACATGGGTGCAGCCGGCAGTGTGATTCAGAAGTTTGGCGAATTTGTCGCAGGCGACCAGCTGATTGTCGGCATCATTATTTTCTCAATCATCGTGTTGATTCAATTCTTGGTCATCACAAAAGGTGCCACCCGTATTAGTGAAGTAGCCGCACGTTTTGCGTTGGACGGTATGCCAGGCAAGCAAATGGCGATCGACGCTGACCTTGGTGCCGGCATCATTGACGAACATGAAGCCCAGGCTCGTCGCGAAGCGGTCTCGTCGCAGGCCGATTTTTACGGAGCCATGGACGGTGCCAGTAAGTTTGTCCGGGGCGATGCGGTTGCTGGTATCGTGATCACGGTCATCAACGTTGCTGGTGGTTTTGTGATTGGCATGCTGGCTGGACTTCCTGTCTCAGAGAGTGCTGAAGTCTTCACCAAACTAACGATCGGTGACGGCCTAGTTTCTCAGGTTCCGGCATTCTTAATTTCGCTGGCTGCTGGCTTGCTTGTGACTCGAAGCACGCAGAAGACAAACCTGCCTACGGAATTTTTGAACCAGCTTTTTTCTCGGCCGGAAGCCTTGATGGTTGCCGGTGGATTCTTGGGTGTGTTAGTTTTCACTCGTTTGCCAGCCATTCCGCTGCTGACCATTGGCGGGTGCTGCATCGGTCTAGCGTATTCAATCAAAAACAAAGCCAGTGTAAAGAAGAAGCAAGACGATCATAAAGATAAATTGCAGGCCGCAGCCAACGTTAAGAAGGAAGAGAAGATCGAAGACTTCCTGACCATCGACCCGATGGAAATGGAAATCGGCATGGGCTTGATTCGTTTGGCTGACCCCAATCGAGGTGGTGACCTGCTGGCCCGCATCACTGGCGTCCGCCAAGCCGTAGCCGCAGAAATTGGTATCATTCTGCCAAAGGTTCGAATTCGCGATAACATTCGGTTGCGAGAAAACCAGTACCGCATCAAGATCCTGAACAACCCCGTCGCCGAAGGTGAAGTCTTCCCCGATCGTCTTCTGGCCATGGATTCTGGAATGACCACGGGCGACATCCCTGGCATCGAAACCAAGGACCCGGCCTTCGGTCAACCCGCCAAGTGGATTGAATACGGCATGCGTGATCGCGCCAGCATGCTGAACTATTCGCCCGTGGAACCAACTTCCGTCCTGGCAACTCACTTGCAAGAGGTGGTTCGCAGACATGCCGATGACATTTTGACTCGTGATGCAACCAAAGATCTTCTCGAACAGGCAAAACGCACTTCACCTGCGGTTGTCGAGGAATTGGTACCCAATGTTTTGAAGGTCGGCGAGATCCAACAAGTCCTACAAAACCTGTTGCGAGAGGAAGTTCCAATTCGCCAACTGGGAACCATCCTGGAAACCCTCGGTGATTTTGCCGGCAAAACTAAAGACCCAATTTTGCTAACGGAATTCGTTCGCAATCGATTGGCAAGAACCTTGTGTTCGCGATACCGTGACGCTGAAAGTGTTTTACGGGTCATCACACTCGACCCTGCATTGGAAGATCGCATCGCTGCCAACGTCGAACACAGTGAACGCGGCATGTTTGTTCGCATGAAGCCAGCCGACATCAAAAAGATTTGTGACGCGATCCATCGCGAAACCGACAAACTCAAACGCGCGGGCTACCCCACCGTCCTGGTTGTATCCCCCCAGGTTCGTGCTTCGGCCAGACACCTGACCAGTTCCCATTTGCCTCGATTGACCATTCTTAGCTACAACGAAATCACTCGTGACACACGAGTCGAAGCCTTGGGAACCGTAACCTAATCCCTAACCAACGCTACGAATTCTCAATAACCAGTAATCCAAATTCAATTTAGATAGCCGACTATAGGTGACAGCATGGAAGCTAAAACTTATCGGGTAAAATCAATCGCCGATGCATTGGAACTGATTCGTACTGAATTGGGGCCAGACGCTTCTGTCTTGCACACTCGCAAGATCAACGGTGGCCTCTTGGATTGGTTCCGCGGCCCTATGCTAGAAGTTGTTGCCTCCAATGACATTGACGTCCCAAGTCGCTACGACCAATGGCTTCGTGAAACCGAAGATCAGTTGACGGGTATCGACGAAGAATTCAAAGAGACCCTCGCCAGCGAATCAGATGACTTCGGCCAGATCGAACCACTTTACGATAAAACTAGCCCAGATGATTTTGGTTTCGTTTCTAAGGCCGACGAATCTTTCGAACAATTCCTGACCCAAAACAGCACGACTAAAGTTCCCTCAAGCCAGACTTCCACACCGGCAACCACATTCGCCATCAATGAAAAAGCGAACGCTACCCAGGCAACAACGCAACGACTGGTGCGGGACACAAAGCAACATGCCAATGGCTGGCAACAGCTTCTGGACACTCTCCAGGCAATCGGCTGTGATCGTGCGGCGGCGGAAATGCTGTGCGGCGATCTAAAACAAGTTCAAGCGAAACAAAATCGTGAAGATCAAGCCCAAACGCAGTGCCCTGACTGGGAACGATTAGCAACGATCTTAGCCGGAAATCTGAAACGAGGCGGCACTTTGCAGTTGCGACCTGGATACTGTCAGCGAGTCGCACTGGTGGGCCCAACAGGCGTAGGCAAGACAACCACGCTGGCCAAGTTGGCGGCAGAATACCAGTTTCGTCGCGGGTGCAAGGTCGGCTTGGTCACCGTGGATACGTTCCGAGTGGGTGCGGTCGACCAACTGAAAGAATACGCACAAATTATGGGCGTGCCCTTCCTGGTCGTTAGCAACGAACAGGAAATGAAACAGGCCATGGAACAGCTGGCCGACTTGGACTTAGTCTTGATTGATACGATCGGGCGAAGCCCTCGCGATCCCCACAGAATCAGTTCCCTTCGCAGCATCCTCAGGGTCGCCGATCTGGATCAGATTCAATTGGCTGTCAGTAGTGCCAGTTCCCATGATTCACTGCAACAAGCGTATCAAGCGTTTCGTTCAATGGAATCACTGGCACCTACGTCGTTGATCTTAACTAAGGTCGATGAATGCCGAAGCTTGGCACATGCTTATCCCTTTCTGAAAAGTTGCCCGCTACCTTGGAGCTACTGGACCAACGGCCAAAACGTTCCAGATGATATTGGGATCGCCATGGAAAATGTCGCAATATGGTTGCTTGACGAAATCCAGACCAACAATTCCACAGATCATGATCCGGTATTGGCCTCTGGTAAACAACCTTGAATCTGGTAGCCATCGACATTCATTGCAAATTACTGCACCAATTGCTTTAACCTGACAACGCTGGCCTGTTTCAAGTCCAAGTGTCCGTAAAACGGTTTGACATTGATCAGGTACCGCAAGAACTTAGATCCTCGGCGCAACCATTTAATTTGTTCGGTGATCTGAGCGTCATAATCGATGCCAGACGTAAGACCGTCGGTCGTTTGACCTTAGTCCCAACCCACAACCCACAACCCTCATCCACTGCGAAGACACAAAAGGCGTTTGATGAACGAACAAGCCATGAACTTGCGAACAATCGCCCAAATGACGGATCCAAACCACCGTCGCACCCCGATCCGTTGGTTGATCCATGGGTGCACCAAAGGTTTAGGAATCACGACAATTTTAAAGAACACCCAAACGTTCGTGAATCAATTGGGATGGCATGTTTCCACCAGTCACACCCCATCCAACACGGCAAAAGACGACCAATTACTGGCAAATGTCGAGATCCAGCGAACGGATTCCGACGTAATCGATCCATCCAGATTGCCAGAAAATGTTTTAATCATTTTTGTGGTAGACGCCACCCCGTCCTCTTTGGTAAACACCTATTCACAGATGAAAGAACTGGCAACCGTTCGCCCTGATTTGCGAAATCATATCGCGATCCTGTCGAACCAACCCAATTCCCCTCGAACTACTACGTTGGAAACAACTTCTGCAAGTCCGTCGTCTAATTCATTGGTCGCCAATCCACAAATTGGTAAACCAGGCTTCTCTGGGCCGCATCGCATTGATGCGGTATGGGAAGCAGGGAATCGTCGAGTTGCTGAAAATTGTCCCGCCCGAACGGTCATTCGATCGTGCCAACGGTTCTTAAAGTGGTCACCCCATTATTTAGGGTGGCTGCCCTTTGATCCATTTGTTGGCCTTGCCAGTTGCGAGGGCCATACGGTAATTGACCGTTGGCCCGAACGACATTGGAGCATGTCGCTGATGAGGACCGTTCGAAAATGTCTGACCCTAGAAGAAGTTCAAACGCAAGCCACCCAAGAGTCGGATTCGCTTTCTTTGCAAGTATTTGCATCGAAAGCTAATCCACCTCTTACGGCTTTGTTTTGATACCAATTCTCTGGACCAAAAATTCCGTTTCCGCAGGTTGTCCTTAGGATGCCTTGCGAAACAATACTCGGAAAATGACTGATGGCAATTCGTTGCTATTAGTTGAGATAAATCGCTTTGCTTTGCGTTACCGGAACATTGAGAACATTCGCACCACTTTATCGTGAATTCTTTTCAGTTTCCGTTAATTCCTTAAAGGCAAGATGTCGATGAAGAGATTGTGAGGCGGGCTGTAGCCTGCTTTGCCTTTGATTCGGTTGATCCCAATTTCAACCAACCCCACTTCCAAATGTTTTGATTTGAACTTCCACCTAACGGATTGGAAACGAATCAAATTGAGGAAGACTAACGAGAAGGAACTCGCTGGTCTAACGTCCTCAGTCGCGTCATAATTTCGACACGTTGTTGGAACAAACAGTTCACTTAGAATTACTTATCCATGATTGGCAACGCTGAAGCTTTCATTTCAGCGAACTTGCAAACTTGGGACCAAACTATGTTTCCTTACTGAGTTTGGTTTGAGAAATACGCATCAAACGAGGCGTGATTTTCAATAGCACCCTTCGACTGCTAGGTTTGGATTTGCATCCCTCTGAAATGGCGGATTCAGTACAAGCGATAGGAATCAAGGTGTGGTGAACGCAAGAGAGTTTCAACGATAGCAGAAATTTCGAACGATAGTCGTGTGAGATCAAAACATGGGACCTCAGTACGCTGGAATCCTTGGCTTAACTGCCTTGGCAACAACAATACTTAGAAGTTGGATCGTTGGTACCGACTTAGGATCGGCAATTGTCACAGGAATTGTTTACCTTTTTGCATTCGCTTTGTTAGGACTGATGATTGGAAATCTTGCTGCTCATGTGATTACCGAATCGGTAAAAGAGTCGCTAAAACGTGAGTTAAGTGAACGTGAGGCCGCGAAATCGCTGAAAAATGCCTCCGTCTCCACGGGTCCGCAATAATCCAATCGACAGCTTTAACCATCGCTTTGAATCATTACAGGATGTAATCTTTCAAAGGTCAGAATGATGATTTGGAGAACACGTATCGGGAAGCTCGGTTACGTATCCTAATGGAATACATTCCGGATCGTAGAACCGTTCGCCAGCGAACGAGCGTTGGTTGATCGCTAACATCAACCGCCATCAAAATAAATTCACGGATGAATGATTAATATTCACTCGGATAGCACAGTGAAACCCGTCACGGAGGATTGCATGGCAACCACCGCAGCTCCCGCGGATGAGATATTGGAAGTTTGGAAGAGTTACAAAGCTGACTCGTCCAATGAGCAATTGCGTAATCGTTTAATCGAACGCTACTTTCCTTTGGTGAAGTATAACGGTGAACGCATCTGGCAACGATTGCCCGATGGCGTTGAACTGGATGACTTGATCTCGGCAGGTGTGTTCGGTCTGATGGACGCAATTGATGCTTTCGATATGTCTCGAGGTGTCAAGTTTGAAACATACTGCGTACCTCGGATTCGAGGTGCCATGTTGGATGAGCTACGAACGATGGACTGGGTTCCACGTTTAGTTCGCTCTAAAGCAAGTAAACTCAACGAAGCCATCAAGCAAATGGAAATCCGACTCGGACGTGCACCGTCCTTGCAGGAACTTTCAGAACACATGGGCTTAAGCATCGTTGAACTTGAGAAGATGAAGTTGGAAGCCAGCGCTGCCAATCTAGTCAGCCTCGACAAAAAGTACTACGAAACCGACAGCTATAAAGATGTTCGAGAAATCGACATCTTGGAAGATCAAAAAGGCGAAGATCCAACCCGCCGCGTTGCGAAGTCAGATCTGATGCGTTTGGTCACCAAAGGCCTGAATAAGAACGAACGCCTAATCATCATTCTTTATTACTATGAAGAATTGACGATGAAGGAAATTGGTGCCACCTTGGACCTTAGCGAAAGCCGAGTTAGCCAAATGCACTCCAGCATTGTCCAACGCCTTCAAGATCAACTAAGACGACGCCGAACCGAATTCAATTCGGTTCGATAAGTGCTAGTTTAGGCAGGTTTCAAGCGAACCTAAATGCAAGCAAAAAGCCACCCAGGAATCTCTTTTCCTGGGTGGCTTTTTTTGTTCTCAGACCACCGGTCGTTCAATCTCTGCCCCAACTCTTTTACCCTATTGCCACAGCCCTCTGATTTGCTCTGTAGTCATGGTTCTGTGTGCATGGTTCGGTGTGCATGGTTCGGTGTGCTTGGCTCTGTGTGCATGGCGATCAATGCAAGGATTCGATGTAGGCCAGCAGATCTGCCAATTGTTCGGGTGTCAAATTGTCAACAATCCCTTCAGGCATCATCGATGGTTCCTGTTTCGCTCGATCTTCAATATCGTCTTGCAACAGTTCCACTGACACGCCATCATTTTGCCGTATGGTTACCATTTCGGCACTTTCTAGAACCACGAATCCCGTCTTCAATTTGCCGTCGGCCATCAGAAATGCCCAAGTATCGAATCCTTGCGCAATCTTCTGATTTGGTTTGACAATCGATTCAACCAATTCTGCTCGAGTGTAGCGTTTTCCAATGTCGACCAAATGAGGTCCCTTGGCCTGCTGGCCGTTGGCGAAACTGTGACAATTGAGACACGATTGAGACTTGAAATACTGCCTACCAGCGGTCGGGTCACCTTTAACGCTGACGGCTCGATTGAACACAAGATCGTAAGCCACGTTAGCGATCTGGTTCTGATTGTCTGGATCCACTTTCGGCAATTGGATCGGCACGTCGCTCTCAGTCATCGCGGCATCCGCGGCTAACTCCAGGCCTTCCAATTTCACCGCGTGTCGGGTTAACTGCGACCTGATATGAGTCGCCAAACTATCGGGCGACGTTGATTGAGAATCAACTTGACTTAAGGCAACCTGCACCGCAGCTAAAATGCGATCAGATTGTTCCCACTTCTGGCGATCATAGTAGGGGCCTGTGGTGTCGGGTCGAGTTCCCCACCAACGCGGACTGTCCTTGGTAAATTCGCCCTCAAGATAGTACAACCGAATCAACGTTGTCCAAATATCGCGACTTAGATTCGCATCGCCACTATTGCTTAACTTTTGAAAAAGTCCATCCACCGCTCGTGAATCGTGCATTGACTTCAGCGCCCAAATTGCTCCCGCGCTGTATTGGCTTTGCAACGCCGCCAAACAGGGATCGATCGCTTTCAAAGCAACAAGCGTCTTCACCGCCAAGTGCGGGATTACTCGCTCAGGATGCGGTAAACGCCAATCATCCGTCCCATCGCTTGCCGATTGCTGACTTGAACCTACCACCGCAAGCGGCAAAACGGCCTGCGCGGCGGCGTTTATTTGAACCTGGCTGACTTCACTTGCCTTCGCAATTTGCCCCAATGCGATCAGTGCGGCGGCTTGTACCGTTGGCTCAGAATCATGCAAAGCAGCGACCACTTGATCAAAAGAACACAGCTTGGCCATAGCTTTTTGATCCGTCATCGCTCGTAAGACAAAAGGACGCACCGCTGGAAATTTCAACAATTCCTGCAATCCCGCCATCGATTGCGGCGAAATCAATTGCCCAAGGGTAAAGACATTTGCGGCACGAACTTGCAACGTTAGACTTTCGTTCCCAGCTTGGGCTACCAGCCCCGACACCATCGCTGATGAATCATGCTGGCTGCGTCTCAAGAGTTCGGCCTGGACCGTACGCCGCCAACAATCACTGGGATGATTCAATTGCTGTAACAAGTCATCAATATCCATCGCCCGCATATCACCTACTGGATGCGGTACAAAATCTTCGGGCAGCACTTGGGCCACAAATCCAACATCAGTTCCACTGTAACTGAAACCTCCGTTTTTCCAACTACTGACATACATACGCCCGCTGGCATCCACTTCAATGTCGGTAGGTCTAGGAATTTTCAAAAACGTGTCTTGCTGAGCACCAAACGTAGCCCCAACCTTTGGTAAGCGATGGCTAAAGACCTCGCTGCGCCCCCAATCGCAAGTCAACAAAAGGTCGCTATAACCTGCGGGCCAACGACTGTCCTGCAAATACATCACGCCGCAACCTGAACCGCCGCCATAGTCAGCCAGTGGCGGCATGATCTCTTGCGTAAAGTTCATATAGAAAGACGGGTAACCATAGTTGGCTGTCTGCAAAATATGCGACACTCGAATGTCCCAACCACCACCGTCGTTGGTGTTGTCCCGAGTGTAAACATTCATCAGCGGATCAACCGCCACGTCCACAATGTTTCGCAAGCCCCAAGCGTAAACTTCCATACCGCTGCCGTCGGGACGAATGCGGACAACGCCGCCGCCTCGCTTAGAAAGTTGGGTTCCGTCTTTAGCGACGGCTAGATTAAAACCGAAGTCACCGACCGCGATGTAAATCCAGCCATCGATCCCCATCCTGATACCATTGGTCGTATGATCAGCACCACGACGGTTCACTTCGTCAGTACTGATCCCTTGAATCAACACCTCACTTTTATCGGAAACTCCATCACCGTCGGTATCATGAAATACACTTAACGTCGGCGGGTGCAAAACCCACAGCGAATCGTTGTCATAAATCAAACCACGCGGATGATCCACCGCCAAAAATTGATTAATTTTGTCAGCCACTCCATCGCCATCGGTGTCGATACAACGTAGAACTTTGCCTTGCCCAGCTTCTTTACCCAGCGACCCCTGAGGGTCCACGCCCACGAAAACCTCCCCGGTCGCGGCCGCCGTCAAACAGACTGGATAGTTCACCTGCGGAGGTTGACCAAACATCGTGACTTGAAATCCACTAGGGGAAGTAACGTCCTGAATCGACGCCGAAGATTCCGAAGCGGCTGTCGGTTCGGGCAGTTCAGGCAACTCGCCTTCCGTCGCTTCAAGCTCCCAAATCGATCCCCACATCCCCGCATTCGCACCCAAAAAAGTGATCTTTAAATAGCGAACGTCGGACGCCTGAACCTTATGGGTTTGCAAACCGCCAGGTGCCTTATTCTTGGATTGATCGACAATGGTTTTCCAATTCTCTTGGTCCGATGATCCTTCCACTTGATACTGGTAAGTTCCTTCAGATTTTTCCCAATGCAAACGAATCGCTCGTAAGTCCGCTGTTTTTTCCAGATCCACAACCACCCACTCATTGACTTGACCACCGGATGCACACCAGCGAGTATTCAACAATCCATCCGTCAAATTTTGCTTGCCATTGCCGCCCTGTTCGCTCTTGACGGTGACGATCTTCTTGTACGCCAGATTTCCATCTCCGCAGCAATTTTGAGGCAATTGATTACTGGTCGGCTTCTTACGTTCGGGGGCCGCGACCAACGCTTTGATTTCGTCATCCATCTCTTTTGTCGAAGGAGTAAAGTCTTTCGCAGGATCTTTCTGCACCGCCCACAACAGGCCACGAGTCATCATGTCCAAGTATTTGGGATCGGCCATCGTCTGGTTGTAATGCCCAATCGTTGTGCCGAAGACCCGAGTTCCCTGATAGTCGTTGGTCCAGATGCAGACTTGCGGCTGTTGATCTGACTTGCGTTTTGCTTGAGCCAACGGTGTCGCCGTATCGAAAATCTTGATCGTGTGATACAGCTCCCCCTGGGCCACCTGAAACGAATCGCCCATCCCTTCCATGATCGGATGATCAGGCTTCACATTGTCAGCCTGGAACGGATAATGAGGCCCATGCCCAGGCGACTGCAAACCTACGAATCGAAACCAGCGATCGTCTCCGATTCGATAACAGTGCATGGCACAGTGAATCAATATGGCCGGAGTGCCTTTTTGGTGCGCAGATAGAATCCTATCAATGAACGCTGGATCCTTCACGTCCGCAAAACATTCATTGTGAACAACAATGTCAAAACCGTCAGCCCAATTGGGGTCGTTGTACAGTGGAATCGCAGCGTCAGTCGTCTGCCCTCCTTGCTGAACAACGGTCCAACGCACATTTGCACGAGCACTGATTCCCTTGGTCAAAATCTCTTTTTGCCGGTTGTAATCGTGGCAACATCCGCCCGTTACCAGCAACGCATGAATTGGCCGATCGGCTTTCGACTTCACGCCGTCAACACTTTGGGCAGTACCTTCATCTTGAACCACCGGAACATTTGACAAAGTCGGATCGGAAACCAATTGCTGGGCAAAAATATTTGGCACCCAGAACACAGTAAGAACGCTTATTAACACCAACGAAAGATAACGCATCAGGCGACCACTCCAATAGCAAAAAAATCGAAAGCCCCAACGAACTTCAAACCCTGGCAAACCAATCGGACTGTCTCGAAAAATCGGGAACGCTTAAACAGACGACGAATCAAAATCTAGAATTTAACGCATCGCAAAGTCGTGTTGAATCCTGGGGACAAATCGCCTACGCCCCGCTACCAGTAAGGGGAACCAACCAGGCAACCGCCGACAAAAACAGGGGTTCGACAGAAACAAATAACCGAAGGCGAATTCGATTCTTACTTGGTCAACACGACGGTTAAGAAGCCGACACACCCAAAGTCAGCGATCAACCGTTAGGTGGGATTCAGGGTAGGGAAACAAGCAAAAGTACGTGCAGACTTTCACGGCCTTTGGTTGTTAGCCTAATCGATTGCCAACAGAATGCAATCTTGCCAACGGCAACCAGTGAAAGTCACCCCAAAAAGTGACTAACCCTTTTGTTACTCAACCTAGTTCAAAGAAACGTCGAACGGCCTTAGCGATATCGGCCGGTTCACTCATACGGCCCTGCCCCTGAGTCCGACAAGCCTGCCAGCCACTATCAGGCCCAATCGTTAGCACTCCATCGGATTGAACTTGTTCCACGTTACGACGGACAGCAGGATGGTTCCACATTTCAGCATTCATTGCCGGAGCCATGAGCGTTTTGCCGGCATAAGCCAAATACAAAGTACTGGTCAAATCGTCCGCTACCCCAGTTGCCGCCTTGGCGATCCAATTCGCTGTCGCCGGCGCAACTACCATCAATTGAGCCCAACGAGCCAGTTCAATATGAGCACCCAAGGGGTAGGCTGGGTCAAAAACATTCTTAACTACCGGATGCCCCGAAAGCGCAGCTAAAGTTGCTGCACCTACGAACTTCTCGGCCGCGTCGGTCATTACAACTCGAAGGCTATAACCTTCCTTGGCCAACTCAGAAACCAGGGCGGCTGATTTAAAGGCAGCGACACCGCCAGTCACAACGATCACAACTTTGGGCATTTCACTTCTTCCCGCAAGAAAAGTCATCCAACAGCTAGGTAGTATAATCCAATCCCCAAACACTACAAACGAGACCCAAGCCGCCCACAACCATAAAAAAATCACCACCAAGCGGCCCGACCCTGCAGGTTTCCCCCTTCAACGAACAGCCTGAATATGATGGACCTGCCTAAAATGAAAAAATGGGACAATGTGCCCGAATCCCACGTGGTTAAGCCCTCAGTCACTAAGGGTAGTCTCCAAGGCTCTTTGCTGTCACTACGGGCGGTGACAGCAAAAGTGGAAACGCACTTTTCATGCCGATGAAGCTTACAAACACGACCCAACTCCCCTCTGATGAGCAAAGAAAAGGGGACGGGGGTAATTACTGCGGTTCTTGGACCTTCTTTGGCCGTCCGACAGGTCGGAGCGTTGACCATAGGTTGTATTTGTTGGCGGTTTCTTCGATCCATGTTGAGTCGCCATACGGTTGGCCACGCTGGACGCTCGTGCGAAGTGCTTTGAGTTCTTTCGCAGTAAGGGCTTGGTTGACGCGAGCAATCCAGTTGGGTAGGCGAGCGATGGGCCATGGTGATAGAACTTTGGGCTTAGGTTCCGAAGGTAGATTCCAGCGATACAACGACCCGTGTTTCCACAATTCCGCCTTCGCGACCAATTTCGCCTGCAGAGCGTTTCGTTCAACATACCGGCAGACAACATAGAAGTGGGCGTCATCCTGGATTGGAAAGCTCTTAAACCGCGACTGATAAACATGGCCTTCACCGCGAGTGTGATTGTGTGAGTGATAACGTAATGTATGCGTTGCTGTAACCCAACGCAACATTCGTCCCAATTCTCCA
>JBDNHU010000278.1:0-6335 GCA_041688615.1 Mariniblastus sp.
CCAGCGTCTTCTCGGGAGCGCACTCCATCGCCAAGACCACGGCTTCTGCTGCTTGAATCGTCGTAATGCATGGGACACCCAGTTGGACGGCCGCAGCGCGAATCTTACCTTCGTCCGTTCGAGCACCCTTGCCATTAGGCGTATTCAAAATCAAATCGACCGATTGGTTCTTTAAGTGGTCGATCAAATTTGGGTGACCTTCGGACAGTTTCTTCACTCGGACCACCGGAATCTGTTGTGCTTCTAGGGCGGCAGCGGTTCCCGCGGTGGCCAACAATTCAAAACCCATTTCGTGCAGTTTCCTGGCCAACGGCACAATCTGTTCTTTGTGCCGAGCGGATACGGAGAGAAAAATTCGACCGCAGGTCGGCAGAATCACGCCTGCTGCCAGTTGACTCTTGGCAAACGCAATCGAGAATCGGTCGCTGGTCCCCATCACTTCGCCGGTCGACTTCATTTCGGGGCCAAGCACGATATCCACTCCGGCAAACTTGCGGAACGGGAACACGCTTTCTTTGACCGAAACATATTTTGGGATCGGGATCGTGGTAATGCCTTGCTCTGCCAAGCTTAATCCTGCCATCACCTTGCTGGCGATCTTCGCAACCGGCACGCCTGTAGCCTTGGCAACGAAGGGAACCGTACGACTGGCCCTAGGATTTACTTCCAAAACGTAAACGACCGGTTTTCCTTCGACCATCTTCACCGCATATTGAACGTTCATCAGGCCGCAAACTTTCAGCGATTTGGCCATCAAAATGGTTGAACGGCTGATTTCATCGATCACCATCGCCGGCAAACTGAAGGGCGGAATCGAGCACGCTGAATCGCCCGAATGCACGCCGGCCTCTTCGATGTGTTCCATCACCCCAGCGATCACTACATCGGTACCGTCAGCGATACAATCAACGTCGACTTCGATTGCGTCTTCCAGGAATTGATCAATCAAGACCGGTTGGCCTTGCGACACCACAAATGCGGCGGCAATATACTGTTGAAATTGCTTATCGTCGTAACAGATCTCCATCGCTCGGCCACCCAAGACGAAACTGGGACGAACCAAGACCGGATACCCAATCTTCTTAACGATCCCCTCGGCTTCGTCCATCGTGTTGGCGATACCGTTGGGCGGTTGCTTCAGTCCCAACTTGTGCAACAGTTTTTGGAACTTTTCACGGTCTTCGGTCGCTTCGATCGTGTCCACAGAAGTTCCGATAATCGGAGCTCCCGCTTCCAGCAACGCTCGAGCCAAATTCAGCGGCGTCTGTCCGCCCAACTGCACGATCACTCCGTCGGGTTGAACCGCATCGCAAATGTTCAACACATCTTCGGTAGTCAACGGTTCGAAGAACAGCAAGTCGCTGGTATCGTAATCCGTGGAAACGGTTTCTGGATTACTGTTAACCATAATGCTTTGGATACCCATTTCGCGGAGCGCGAAACTGGCATGACAGCAACAGTAATCAAATTCAATGCCTTGACCAATGCGATTCGGGCCTCCGCCTAAGATGATCACTCGACGATCGCCGTCCTTTTTCGCTGGCGTTTCGTCTTCGTCTTCGTAGCAGCTGTAGAAGTACGGCGTGTAGGCTTCGAATTCACCCGAACACGTGTCCACCGACTTGTAAGTAGCGATCACGCCAAGATCTTTGCGGTACTTTCGCACATCCATTTCGAAGCAACCGAAGATCTCGGCCAATTGTCGATCTGAAAACCCTTGACGCTTGACCGAACGCATCAAATCGTAGTCCACCGCACTTAAGGACCCCAACGCACGTAATTGTTCTTCGACCTGCAGCAGGTCCCATAGTTGGCGCAAGAACCACGGGTCAATGTTGGTGATTTCGTGAATTTCATCCAACGGCATGCCCGCTTTCATCGCGTACCGAAGGTACCAAACGCGTTGATCATTGGGTACCGACAATTTGCTGCGGATTTCATCGTCTGTTGGGCGAGTCCCGTGGTACCACAAGTCTTGTTTGTCACAACCAAAACCGAACGAGCCCACTTCCAAGCCTCGCAATGCTTTTTGGAACGACTCTTTGAACGTACGACCAATCGCCATGGTCTCGCCGACGCTTTTCATTTGAGTCATCAACGTGGCATCGGCTTCCGGGAATTTTTCGAAAGCAAACCGCGGAATCTTCGTGACCACGTAATCAATCGACGGTTCAAAGCAGGCCATCGTCTTCTGAGTAATATCGTTGGGCAATTCCCACAAGCGATAGCCGACCGCCAACTTTGCCGCAATCTTCGCAATCGGGAAACCCGTCGCCTTGGAAGCCAACGCACTTGAGCGACTAACCCGCGGGTTCATCTCGATCACAATCATCCGACCAGTTTGGGGATGAGTGGCGAATTGAATGTTTGACCCACCGGTCTCGACACCGATTTCGCGGATCACCGCTAACGAAGCATCTCGCATCCGTTGGTACTCTTTGTCCGTCAACGTCTGAGCCGGTGCGACCGTGATTGAATCGCCGGTGTGAACACCCATTGGGTCAAAGTTTTCGATGCTGCAAATGATCACGACGTTGTCGTCAAGATCTCGCATCACCTCCATTTCGTATTCTTTCCAGCCGATGATAGATTCTTCGATCAGAACCTCGGTCACCGGTGATTGGTCCAAACCACGCTGGACCAACACATCGAATTCGTCACGGTTGTAAGCAATCGAAGAACCGCTGCCGCCCATCGTAAAACTGGGGCGAACTACACAAGGCAAGCCAATCTCTGCCTGAATTTCTCGGGCGCGATTGATATCCTTGACCGTGTACCCTTTGCAAACTTCCAGGCCGATTTTTTCCATGGCCTGCTTGAACAATTCACGTTCTTCAGCCTTCCGGATCACGTCCGCCTTGGCGCCGATCATTTCGACGCCGTATTTCTCCAAGATCCCGTTGTGAAACAAATCCATTGCCAAATTCAGGCCGGTTTGTCCACCCAAAGTGGGCAGCAGCGCGCAGGGGCGCTCTTTCTCAATGATTTTTTCAACGACTTGCCAGGTCAACGGTTCAATATACGTTCGTTCGGCTGTCCCTGGATCGGTCATGATGGTCGCGGGGTTGGAATTAACCAACACCACTTCGTACCCTTCTTCCCGAAGAGCCTTACAAGCCTGAGTTCCCGAATAATCGAATTCGCAAGCTTGGCCAATGACAATCGGGCCGGAACCGATCAACAAAATCTTCTTGATATCGTCGCGCCGTGGCACCGTGATTCCTTACAAACGGGAGGAGGATGGATAACGGGAAAAGGTTGCTAGGACTTGCGATCCCGTGCTGGCGGGAAGTCGGCAAACCTGTGTTCATCTGTTCTGGGATCGAGCGTACTCTTGCGTTGGGCTGGAATCGCATGCATGGAAAGGTTTTCGCCTGCAGCGAATTCGCGCTCGGCTCAGTTTGGATCGGCTTAGTTTGGATCCCAGTTCTGGGCCACTAGCCATTTGCAGCAGTCGCCCTGAGATCGGCCCAGCACCAAACCGATTGCTTACCCAGCACCAAACCGATTGCACTCCAAAAATGATTCGTTCGCCCAAGAACGGGCCAACTTTCACATGGAAATTCAGCCGGGATTCCAAAAATTTCACAGGCGTCCAATTCCCTTGGCTGACCTGAGTAAAATTTCCCGAGCGTACCATATTCAGGTCTTTCAGTTCAATGGGGCGGTCTGGATTTTGCTTGACTCAAGGACGTCGGGATTGGACGCAGACGACCTTGCGGTTCTTTGCGGTTTTACGTGTGGGAGAGGTTGAGGAAGTTGCATGTCTAGCGCTACAATGTGCACTCTGGTGACTAAGGTCGAGTATGGCGGATCGATCAAGGAATTGATTCGCCTTTGTGAAGGATAAATTTGTGAAAACGCTGCTTTCTGCAGAACAATTGGCCAACGGCGTGCGGCGTTTGGCGGACGATGTGCAGCGAACTTATGGCGATAGGCCGCTGACCATCATCGGGGTGATGACCGGCAGCGTGATGTTGTTGGCGGATTTGGTTCGTTTGTTGGATCAACCACTTCGGGTCGGTGTCGTTCAGGCCAGCAGCTACCGTGGCGGCTTGAAGTCAGGCGAATTGCAAATCGATTCTAGTTTGATGCCAGATATCCGGGATCACGATGTGCTGATCATTGACGATATTTTCGACACCGGCAACACCATGGTTCGCCTGTTCGATTTGCTGGGCGATCTGAATCCCAAGACGCTGCGAAGCGCCGTTTTGCTGATGAAGGATGGCTGCCAAAAAGTAGAAATGCGGCCCGATTTTGTGGTGTTCAACATTCCAGACGAATTTGTGGTCGGGTACGGACTCGATTATCAAGACGAATATCGAAATCTACCCTTTGTGGCCGCGTTGGAAGATGGAGATCTGCAAAGGCACCGTGGGGAAACCGCACGGTAAAGGTTATCTTTCAAGTCTTCCGCTGGCAGTCCCCAAGTCTCGACAGATTTGGACGGCTATTACGCCTTCCGCTTCCCTGTGAACGCATTTGTACGTTCTAGCCGGGGCCAAATCAATTCGGTTGCCGGCGGGTTGCCAGATTTAATGCGGCGGCTTGGGCGTTTGATCCGTTGCCCGGATCTGGTAGGCTACGCAGGCGCCCAGTTTTGGCATACTTGCCAAGGCAGGATGATTGAATTGGCTGTGAAATTGCATCCCAATCCTTTTCATGACTTGAATCGAAGCCACATTGCTACTTAGCGCGATCGCGTAAACTTGGGTAAGGCCCAGTGCATCGAACGCTTGCTGCAAACATCGCGTCGCCCCTTCGGTCGCCAGTCCCATCCGCCAAACTTCGGGACGCAATCGCCAGCCAATATCCACGCAAGGCGAAAAGTCCACCGGGAATTCTTGGAAGCACAGGACCACAAATCCTAGGAAAGATCCCGCTGCCCAGGGTGTGGGTTGACTGTCGTGCCCAATTGGCAAGGTCGCCAAGGATTCGACGGCGTAGTAGGTCTAGCCGTGGCGCTGATAATGATCATCCAAGCCGTGGATCATCGCCGCGGTTTGGTCGCGATCGAGTGTTTGGGGGAAGTGACGCATGACTTCCGGGTCCCCATTGACCTGCTGGCAGTCATCCAAGTCACTCGCACGCCAATTACGAAAGCCCAACCGTGTCGAGGTAAACAGGTAGTCGTGGTCGAGTGTATTGGACACGGATCGAAGGCCAATTGCGGCTGGAAGAATTTTCGTCAAACGTATGGCCGCTTCAATCTAGTCAAACGCAACGATTTACCACAGTCCCAATCCAAACGACGTTGTCCGCCGTTGGGTAACTAGCGGTTTCCCAGTCAGGTTCCCAATGTTCGGGTCTGTCGGTGCCGGTCTGCATGGTCGCGTCTGTCTGCCCTCGGGCGAATCAGCGAATCGGCGACGGTGGGCCAATGGGTACTTTTTTCGTTGTCACGGTGTGATAGCCTGTCACCAGTTAGGGAAGTCTGGTCGATTCTTGGTTTTAAGAAGGAAATACGCTCGTGAGTCCATTGCTAGTTCGCCCGGCAACGATCCAAGATGCCACCGTAATCGCTGAATTTCAAGTCGCAATGGCTTTGGAAACCGAGAACAAAATCTTGGACCCGGCTATTGTTCACCGAGCGGTGGAGAAGGTGTTCGCCGATTCCAGCAAGGGTTTCTATCTTGTGGTCCAGAGCGTTGCCGATGATTTATCGAATGACGCGGCGTTAGTTCCGACGCCCGCGATAGACCCTGATCAAGCCACTGATCAAGCCACCGGTGTGGTGGCCAGTTTGCTGGTCACTTACGAATGGTCGGATTGGCGTGATTCGAACATGTGGTACATCCAATCGGTTTTCGTGCGACAGGCATTTCGCCGCCAAGGTTGCTTTCGCAAAATGTACGCGCAAGTCATTGAAATGGCCCAGCAGCAAGCGGTCATGTTTGTTCGACTGTACGTAGAAACCGACAATGTCGCGGCCCAAGGTGTCTATCAATCCATCGGTATGAAGCGTTTACCGTACTTTATGTATCAAGCCGATTTGTAACCGGCCGACAGTTTGCTTTGCTTTGCTGATTGCTTTGCTGATTGGTGCGATTGCTGGTTAATTGGCCGGGCAAATCATGAAGGGTAGCGGATTTGGAACGGTTGGGAATAGCGTTGTCGACCTTTTAGGCGCATTGGTATTTAGCTTTCTGCTGGGTAGTCTCAACTTGCTGAAATCGCCGATTTTCAATCAAATTGCCGGCTCAACCATCAACGCAGTGATTCTTCTGTTTGTCATCGGGCTGATCACGAAAGTGGATTAGTGTGATTGGCAGTTGCAGTCCATCAGGTCCGCTAGAAGTATGTTTACCAGCGGGCCTATCTGCGTATTCCAG
>JBDNHU010000279.1:0-5807 GCA_041688615.1 Mariniblastus sp.
AAGCGATTGCCAAAACCACTACATCTAGATAACTGCGGCTTAGGCCCGTGCCATTCAGTCCTGACACCTTTTCCTCGCCCAAGGTCTTCACTGAGCCAAGATTTTTGGAGCGACGATGCAGTCCTTGTCAATCCCGCATCCCGCGTCTGACCCCCGCGAAGCGTTCCGACCCCCGAATCCAAACCGGGTAACGCACTTGAGTCTGTACGGATACAATGTGCTAGACGCGTCATCTCCCAAAACAGAGGTAAAACGACGGGCCGCAGTGGCCAAACACAGCCGCCAACAGCTACACCCGCCGAACACCTTATATAACGCGTTTTTGCAACCGGTTTAGGATCGCCGTCCCGTTCAGCCTGCCCAACCCGTACTCCACCGCTAGAAATCGGAATCGTGAAGCTCGCAAAGCCTCCTGCCGATTGTGTCCGCGTCCGTATTGAGCGACAATCTCACGCGATACAACCATCAAGTCATACCGTACTTCAACGGGAGTTTGTCCCGAGGCCATTCCCGAGATTCAAAATGCTTCCAGAAGTCAACGAACAGTTCGTTCTTACAAAGTGCAACTTTCTTGCGAAGCATCAGTTCTGGCCCCGCAAGGCACGAATGGACCCCGAGGGCTGGCTGGGGAATTTCCGGCCAGATGATCGACGCATGGCAAGTCAACTTCTAAACAGCTTTCTGTACTATTCAGAAGAACTTGTCGATCGCATGTTTGCATCCGCAGTTCAGGGGCTTAGCCGCGACGTAACGTCAAGCACCGAGTCCTTGAAGGATCGCCGACTTGAATGGGCGCGATTTATTGATCAAACCGTTTTTACATTCCCAACTGGCGAAATCCCCTTTGCTGGTGATAGTGGTCACCTTTATGTGCGACGCCTGCGTGATGTGGTTGGCTTGGATGAAGAACAAATCCAGTCTCCTGAACTAGCTTTACGAGCATTGAAGACAGGATCGAAACGCAACGTTGTATTCGTTGATGATTTCGTCGGCACCGGCCAGCAGTTCTTGAAAACATGGCAGCGTCCTTACGACAAGACTGGATCATTCGCTGACATGTGGTTGTCTAAGAAGTTCTCGGCCTATTACTCACCGATTTTCTGCACTCGTTACGCGATGGACGGTCAGCTAGATGAAATTGCTGACCAAGTCTCGATCCTTCCGGCACATTGGTTGGATGCTCGGCACAGTCTGCTAACACAAGAATCGGTGTGGTGGCCTGCTTCGATGAAAACAGAGGCTTCGGACTTCATTTTTCGGTACAGCATGAGTATCGGCGTTCCTGACACGGGTGGCTATGACGAGCGAGATTGGCAGGGATACAACTGTCTCGGACTGACAATTGGCTTTTGCGACTGCGTACCTGATGCGACAATCCCGCTGTTCGATACGAGACTTGGCGGATGGCGCCCCCTATGGAAACGCGTAGCATGAATGACCCAGATACCATCCGAAAAGAGCTAAGTCGCCTGTTCGCTTATAAAGCGGAATGGCTAAAAGAGAATCTTTTCAATCTCTTTACAAAACCGAAGTACCTCGCGGAGCTTTCAGACGATGTCCCCTGTGTTCTGGTCGGAGGACGCGGTACTGGAAAAACCACCGTCCTACGCGGTCTGTCCTACGCTGGGCAATACGCGATGAGCGATCAGTCGCCGGACACTGTTCGCGACTGGCCCCATTTCGGAATCTACCTCCGCATCAACACGAATCGCGTGACCGCGTTTGCAGGGCCAGAAGTCAGCGAAGAGCGTTGGCAAAGGCTGTTCGCACATTACGTGAACTTGGTGTTCTGTGATTTGCTGCTGGAGTTCGTTGCTTGGTATGAGCAGCACACGAATGAGCAAGTTGGAGTGGATTGCGGGCGGCTTGGCAATTTCTGCAAGAGCCTTTGTGTTCAAGTTGCAGAAACCCTGCCTGATTGTCGTGAAGCTGTGTTGACAGCGATTGTCGAGTTTGAATCTTATGTCAACAACATTGGTGATGAACCCCAGGCGAAATTATCCCTACTCGGTGCGCCGATCGACATGCTCGTATCCGTTTTGCTGGGTGGAGATCAATTTGATGGTCGACGGTT
This sequence comes from Mariniblastus sp., assembly GCA_041688615.1. Taxonomy (GTDB): domain Bacteria; phylum Planctomycetota; class Planctomycetia; order Pirellulales; family Pirellulaceae; genus M30B19. The sequence continues at coordinate 2,075 of JBDNHU010000279.1, forward strand.
CAGTTTCCTCATTGATGAATATGAGAACCTTAGTGAATCACAGCAGCAAGTCGTTAACACCTTGATGAAGCATGCGAGTGACTCGTATACGTTCAAAATTGGTGTCCGAGAACTGGGGTGGCGATGCAAGACGACGCTGAATCCAGATGAGCAGTTGGTTAGTCCAGCCGATTACCGACTGATTAACATTACCGAAGAACTGCTGAAGACAGATTTCGACCAGTTTGCTGAAGATGTTTGTAACGCTCGCCTAATTGCGTTGCAAAAGTCGCACCCAGAGATCCCCAGCAACATCACAGCGTTGTTTCCAACTCTCACCTTAGACGAAGAGGCTCTGAAGTTAGGCGTCGGCGTTCAGGTACGTGGACTCGCTGAACGTTTTGAGAAGGCTTCGGATGAGGACCGACAGTTCTTTGACAGCCTTGATCCCTTGGAACAATTTTTCATCAAGGGAAGAATGGAATCGTCCGGAAAAAGCCTTGACGATATTGTCGATGAGGCACGACTGGACTCAAATTGGTCTGCGAAGTATCAAAATTACGCCTACTCGCTTTTGTTCAATTTGAAAAAGGGCAAACGCGGAATCCGCAAGTTCTATTGCGGCTGGAAGACCTTTTGCCTACTTGCCAACGGCAACCTTCGATATCTTATTGAGCTGGTTGACGCTAGCATCGCATCCCATCTATCGGCGGGCCACAAATTTTCGGTCCCAATTCATCCTGAAACGCAAACGAAAGCCGCACAGGATGTGGGTCAAAAGAACCTGGGAGAACTCGAAGGACTTTCGATTCACGGGGCTAAGCTAACCAAGTTACTGTTAGGCTTGGGACGGTTGTTCGGACTTATGGCGGGCGACGCGATTGGTCACGCGCCGGAAGTCAATCAGTTCGAGATTTCGGGCGAAACACGTTCAAAGGAAATCGACGATCTGCTCTGTTACGGTGTAATGCACCTCGCCTTGGTGCGTTTCAGCGGGACAAAGATATCTGGCATGGACACCAAGGACTACGACTACGCGGTGCATCCGATCTTCTCGCCGTTCTTTGTTTTCGGCCATCGCAAAAAGCGAAAAATGAAGATCAGCCCAGAGGAGTTCTTGGAACTTGTTGAGAACGCGCCCAAAGCGTTAGAGAAGATTCTCGCGAAGAGTCGACGTACGCTCGATCAACCACTTCCCGACCAGTTGACACTTTTCGAGATTTACTACGATGGAAATTCATAACGAGCCACTTCTGACGACGGTCTTTGCGGATCACACGGACTTCCATCCAGAACCAGGCAGCCTGTACATCGGGTTTGAAGGTCTCGAAGAGCGAAGCGGACACTTTCTCAGTTTGACTAACTTGGAAGGAGAGACAACTTTTCTTAAGGTGGTTTCCGAGGGGGACACTGAGTTTAGAGCAAACGTGATCGGCGAGAATAATGTTCTATCATATCGACTCCGCAGTCGAAGCGACCTTGATCGAATCTGGACGGCTAACGATTGCGATTCGATCTACCTCGACATCACCGGACTTCGCCATCATGTATGGATTCCCCTACTACGTTCGGCTTTAGCGACGACAAGGAAGGTCAAAGTTGTTTATGTTGAACCTTCGGACTACCGGCACAGTCTGACACCAACAGAAAGCCAAATCTTCGATCTGAGTGAACGCATTGGAGGGATTTCACCTATCCCAGGCTTCGCTTCGTTCCGACGATCCGTTGACGACTTTCTGTTTCTGCCGTTGCTTGGGTTTGAAGGCACTCGTTTGGCATATCTGCTGGAGCAAGTTCAACCGATCGTCGACAGAATCATTCCCATCGTTGGCGTGCCTGGCTATTTGCCCGAACATCCCTTTAACTCGCTACTTGGAAATCGCATCGCTCTTCAAGAGACCGAAGCCTGGCAGCATGTTCGGTTTGCAGATGCAAACTGTCCGTTCTCACTCTTCTACACGCTTGAACGGATTGAACAGGAACTAAGGGCTGAACATAGTAAGATCGCATTGATCGGCACAAAGCCTCATGCACTCGGTGGCGTTCTATTCGCTCTCAAGGATCAGTCGCGACGAGAATTGATCTATGACCATCCGATACGCAAGACGGAACGAACGACTGGCGTTGGACGCCTCTTGCAGTACGAAGTCAGCGAGTTTATGCGATGAAGCAGGACTCCTTCTACACTCCCGATCGGATTGTCGATGCAGCGCTGAGAAAATGCACGCTTACCAGCCCTGCATCCATTGTCGATTTCGCTGCCGGAGACGGTGCTTTGCTCCGGAAGGCGACCGCGTCATGGCCCAAGGCAAGTATCTACGCGACGGATGTTGATTTTAACGCCATCAGGTCGATCCGACGAGAGTTTCCCGATTGGGCTGTTTCGAGATGTGACTTCTTGTCACCTATGTCACGATCGCGGGCAACGGTGTTTTCGCGATTGGCTCAACCTGCTGACCTGATTTTGCTCAATCCACCATTTTCGTATCGTGGAGCGCAGACTTTTCCCGTTTCAGTTTGGGACGAATCCTTTTTGTGCAGCAAAGCGATGGCGTTTGTGTTGCAGTCACTCCATTATCTCGCGCACAACGGTCAGTTGATTGCAGTCCTCCCTGAAAGCTCGTTGTTTAGTGACAAGGATGCACATGCGTGGGACGCGATCAAGAACCGATTTACTCTCACTACTGGGGCAACAGCAAAACGAGGAGTGTTTAGCGGATGCCATGCAAGGTGTACGATTGTTCGATTGATCGGCCGCAAACGAAAACGCAGTGTCGGTGCCGTAAACGCAATTCGTCCGAATCAGCCGCTAGCGGTGACGCTCATTCGTGGATCCGTGCCCCTGCACATGGATACGGGAAGTGATCGGACATTAGTACATTCGACTGACCTACAGCGTTCATCCGTTATTCTCAATGGCCACGTCGCGTCCGCAGTCCGACCGTCCATCATTGGACCAAGCGTACTTATTCCTCGTGTAGGTGCGCCGTCGGTTGAAAAGGTCGCGATCTATCGGCGCAATAAGAGAGTCGTATTGTCTGATTGCGTGATCGGACTCCAATGCGAATCTTCTAGTGATGCCGACGCTCTACATCAACTGATTGTTTCTGACGAAACCCGTTATCGTCGGCTTTACGCTGGAACGTGCGCACCCTACACCACGGTAAAACGAATCGTTGAGTTCCTCAGCCAATTGGGCTGCGCTGTATCCGTGAAGAAATCCCGTTAAAGGCCAATTGGTGCCACCCACAAACCGGATCGATAAATGCGGGAATGGACGATTTGCGAAGGACGAGCGATCCGGGTTGACGTTGATGGTGGCGGGCGGTAGGGGGTTGCGACGTGTGGTCGGGGTGTAACTTTGAAGTCGTGGTGCCCGACGGGCTTCTTTTGCCTTGCCTCACAGGAACGGCCATCTTGCAGGAAGACGCCGGCGGATCGCCTCCCATTTCTTGGCCCGCCAATGGCGCTAATCACGCGAATGGGACAAATCAAATGGGTCAGGCCTGAATGCTGCGGGTTTAAGACGCAACTCCATGGCAGGAATGGACTTACGCTTCTGTCTTTAGACTCAGAATGCGTGCAGGCATCAGAAATTACAACGAAAACGGGATGATGCTTCGCATGGAGGTGATGCTTCGCATGGGGTCAGACGCGGGATTCGTGATTGGTGGACAGGGATTTTTCGATTCGAGTGATCCGATCGTCAATCTTTGCACTTTGCACTCTCGCGCCGCGCACGTTTTACCCGTCG